>NZ_JARVCN010000411.1:0-23683 GCF_038442745.1 Crocosphaera sp. Alani8 | reverse complement strand
TCTTTGTCCCCTAACTTTCGGCGAGTCCCCCCAGACTTTTTGAGAAGCTTCCATTTTGCGACCTCGTTTTGGCTCTTCAAAAGCCCTAGACGTAGCCAATAGAGCCACTGATCTTGTTGAAAATGCCCTCATTCAAGCCTGGCACGAGCGTCAGACTCCCCACATTTTGGAGCAAACGCAACTAGCATTGCTAGTCCTATTAGCCCTCAGTATAACGAGTTTGAGTTTAGGGTTGTTACAGAAAAATCTCACTACTAGACAAAGAAAACTTAGAGATAGCTTATCCAACGCCAAACCAATTGAACTCCACCATGATTGGATGTCTAATTTCTCAAAAGTCAAACAAGGTTTAAAAACCCTTGTGCCACAACTGGAGAAACTTGATTTGATACAACGTTACAGTCTCAATGCGTTCTACAAGTCTGTACTATTTTGGACTCAATGGTTATTATGGCTACTGGGTATTGGTTATCTAACCAGCTTATTTTACTTTACTCGTCCTTGGAGTAATTGGATAATCGGGGTGAGTGTTCGTGGAGTTAGGGGTGAAAGCATCATCCTTGGTTGGCCACCAAGAGACTGGCTTTTGAGTTTGGGACGGGAGGCCACACTGGGAACACCCCTTGTTATATTGTTGCTATTATTAGCCACTCGTTTGACTTTAAAGGGAGGAGATGCCTTCTGTGACTTTTTGGCATGGCATGGGAGTAACTCACAATCAAGGCAACGCGATACGTTGCGGGCAACAACCCTCTCTAAAGCTTTCAAAGGTTGGCTCAGAGCAAGCATTTATTTATTGTTGGGAGTAACAATCCTTTATCATCTACATCAGTTGGGTACTGTTGCCCAAGCAGTGGCTATTTTTCTAGCTTTTGCCAGTTTTGCCTTTTCATTAGCTGCTCAGGACTTGCTTAAGGATTTGATTGCGGGGGTACTTATTCTATGGGAAGACCATTATGCAGTGGGAGATGTAATCGTCATTGGTGACCAAGGGGGACTTGTGGAGAAGATTACCTTACGGGTAACTCAGTTGCGGAATCTTGATGGGGAATTAATCACTATTCCCAATGCTTCAATTGGCATGGTGCGGAATTTATCCAGTGAGTGGTCCCAGGTGAATTATGCCATTGAGGTTAGCTATAGTGTGGATGTAGATGAGGCTATCAATCTCATAGAAACAGTAGCACAACAACTTTATCATGATCCCCAATGGGAAGAGCAGATATTGGCCTCACCAGAAATCTTGGGCGTTGAGAATATTGCTCATACAGGGATTTTGATTCGATTGTTGATTAAAACTCAACCCTTAAAACAATGGTCTGTTGCTAGGGAGTTTCGTCGTCGCCTCAAAAAAACCTTTGATAAAGAGGGTATTGAAGTAGGAATTCCTCAACAAATTGAAATGTACAAAAATGTCGATTATTTGCAGTCAAAGATTTCTAGACATAAGTTACAAAACATTGACAGTTAAAGACTTTTGTATCTTTCAATAACCATCTGTTTACTGACTCGAATTAACTTATAAACACCTTCTTGTTTGATTAAGGTGTAATCGGATTTCTCTAAACCCAACTTATTAAGATATTTTTGTTCGCTAATGATTAATACAGTATCAGAACCAGCTATTTGTTGAAAATAATCCAACGCCGGACCATTATCAATATCTGCTTCTGTAACAGAATCAACCACTTCTTGAGTGTAGAATACTAAAGTTGGGCGCATAAAACCAAGGAAAGCAAGTCTTTCTTCTTGCTGTCTTTCTGTTTTCACAACGCTAGAAAGTTCTCTTAAGGGTAACTGTCTTTGATTGTCTACAATTTTGGCTACTGGAAAGCCAACCCAGGAGAAAAAGGCCACAAAACCTAATAAGTTAGCTATCCATATCCAGCGACGATAGTGACGTAAAAAGAGAAATATTAAGCAAGAAAATCCAGCAAGTGACCAGACAATTCCTGCTTTCATAGCTAAATTAGAAGCTTGTAAAAGTTCTGTGAATTGGGGCATCATCGCATCTTCTCCAATCAGTTGATAACTAAAGAAACTAGCTACACCTAAACCGATTAATACCCCAACATTAGCAATACCAGTGAACAGAAATAATAAGGACCAAATGCCCGATGTTTCTTCTGATTTTGTCTCGACTTGTTCACTCCAAAACAAAGCAATAATAATAGAGGCTGCCGGCATCAAAGGAAGAACATAACCGGCTAATTTTGTTACGGAACTGGAAAAGAAAACAAGAACAACTAAAAACCAGCACAAACAAAAGATTCCGAGATGGTTTTTTCGAGGAGAATTGACCCATTTTTGTCGTTGCCAAACCCTCAATTTAGCAATAGCTAAAGGCAAATATATAGACCAAGGTAATAACCCCACCATAATCACGGGAATGTAATAATACCATGCCCCAGGATGACGACTAACCACGCTGGTAAATCTTTGTACATTGTGGAGTCCAAAAAAGGTACTGATATATTCTTGTCCGTGTTCTAGAGTTACTAAAACGAACCAAGGCACAGAAACTAATAAAAAGCTCCCAATTCCTAACACCCAAGGGGTTTCTTTTACTACTTCGATAAACCGCCCCACATACAGCAGAAAAGCAATCACAGTTAAACCTGGTAAAACTAGAGCCACAGGACCTTTTGCTAAGACTCCTAGAGCCATAAAAACCCAGTAACTGATGTACCACCATTTGGATGTTGATAGACCTAAATAGGACTTTGAATTTCTCTCAGAATAGCCATAACCCAAAAAGAATGATAACAAAGCTAAGGCGATACCACTGGAGAGGAACATATCAGAAACTCCTGTCCTTCCCCAAGCTATCCAGAAAGGATTTAAGGCAATTATTCCTGCTCCTATCCAAGCAGAAAACCACAGTTTTGTGGGAGTTTGACTATTTTCGTTTGCCCGAGAAAATCCGAATTTTTTAAGGGTATAAAAGCCTAAAATTACCACAGCGATCGCAGCTAAAGCAGAGGGTATTCTTGCAGCCCATTCATTAACACCGAATAGCTGAAAAAATAACCCTACTAACCAATAAGTTAAAGGAGGTTTGTCAAAACGGGTTTCCCCATTCCAGTAGGGAGTTATCCAATCCCCTGTTACTGTCATTTGCCGAGCAGCTTCGACAAACATTGGTTCGGTTTTGTCCATTAAACCAATGCTTCCCAAGTTAACGATAAAGGCAATCAAACTAATGACAAATAGCCACAATCCAGAAAAAAGCCAGAGATACTTAGTGTCTTTCTTCCAAGCAGCTACAATCTCGGTTTTATTATTTTTTACAGTTACCTTATTCATTATTTGTTTAAGAGTTACGGTATTTTTTACTAATTGATTTTAAAAGAGTAATACAGAATAAAAAACCTAAATAAGCAATACAAGTACCTCCGACTAAATCCGTAAACCAATGAATGTTTAAATATAAACTAGCCCAACCCATTAGGGCAACTAAAATAGTAGATATAATATACAAAAAGGTTCCCCATTTTGGAAAGTGAAATGCCAATAGATAGGAAAGGTATAAATATAACATTAAATTACCAGAAACATGACCACTCGGATAGCTTTTTCCGTGGACATCGATTAATCCTGGTGCGGGACGAATTCTACCAAACCAAGGCTTGAAAATTTGATCAATTAATATCAAAACCCCCAAAGCTGATATAGCTAAAACTTGCGCTTCTTGCCAATAACGTTTCCAACATAAAAACCCTAACCCACCAAGAACAATAAATACAGCAACCTCTGCTTCTCCTATGAAGTAAGATATTCTCGCTAAAATCATTAAACTAGGATGATGGAAGGGACGAATCCAATCTAAAAAAGTTGCATCCCAAGCATCAATATTTCCTGAAACAACTGCTATAGTTAGAGCAATAAATAATAGCAAAATAACGCTAGCGGTGATGACAGTATTATATAGCCCATTCCAGGCAGGTTGTTTCAATTTTAGCTTCATACTGTTCTGGTATTTAATCAATAATTAAGTATCACTTTATAATAGCACCTGAATTTTGAAATAGCTTTAACTTTACTTAACCTCAAGTGTAAACCTTTATAATTACAATAGTCACTGAGTTAGATCAAATATTAATTTATACAATACTAAACATAAACTAATAAAATGAAATTGTTAAGCCATAGAACCAAAATTGTCGCCACTATTGGCCCTGCTAGTAGTTCCCGAGAAACCCTAATCAAAATGATTAATGCAGGGATGAATGTTGCCCGTTTAAACTTTTCTCACGGTAGCTATGATGATCATAAGAATATGGTATCTCTACTAAGGTCTGTTTCCGATGAACTAGATAACCCTATTACCTTATTGCAAGATTTACAAGGCCCAAAAATTCGCATTGGTCAATTGAAGGATGGTCAAATTTCTCTTGTGGACGGAGAACAAATAACATTAGTTCCCGTTGCTGCTTATAATCATCAACCTAACACCGTGGGTATCGATTATCCTTACTTAGCAGAAGAAGCAGAAATAGGGGCGCAAATACTTTTGGATGATGGTTTATTGCAACTACAAATCGAAGCAATACAGGGCAATGCTGTTATCTGCAAAATTATCGAAGGAGGGATTCTTAAAAGTCGTAAAGGAGTCAATCTTCCCAGTTTAGATTTGCGTCTCCCCTCTCTAACAGAAAAGGACAAAAACGATTTAGAATTTGGATTATCTCAAGGTATCGATTGGGTTTCATTGAGCTTTGTTCGTAAAGCAGAAGATATTCGCACGATCAAAAATTTATTAAGAGAAAAAGGCTATCAAGATGTTCCTGTCATCGCCAAAATAGAAAAACCACAAGCCATTGATAACCTAAAAGAAATTGTCAGCGAATGCGATGGATTGATGGTAGCTCGGGGAGATTTAGGTGTAGAGATGAGTCCTGAAAAAGTCCCAATTCTCCAAAAAAGTATGATTAAATTGTGCAATTTTCAGGGCAAACCTGTGATTACCGCGACTCAAATGTTAGAGAGTATGATCAATAATCCTCGTCCTACTCGCGCCGAGGCCAGCGATGTTGCTAATGCTATTATTGATGGCACTGATGCTGTTATGTTATCCGGGGAATCTGCTGTGGGAAAATATCCCGTTAAGGCGGTAGAAATGCTGACTAGAATTGCCAAAGAAGTAGAAAAAGATGCTGTTTTTCCTAATAGTCCCCCTGCCGATACCGATGAAACTCGGGCTTTGAGCGAAGCTTTAAATGTTGTCGATAAAATCTTAGATTTACGTTACATTGTTACCTTCACAAAGTCCGGTTATACTTCTCTACTTGCATCAAAAGAGCGTCCTTCCGTTCCCGTAATTGCTATTACTCCTGATGAGAAAGTTTATCATCGTTTAAACCTAATTTGGGGGGTGATTCCCATACTAATTCACCAGCAAGCTGACTCTTTTGAAACATTGGTGCATCAGGCAGAAAATTGTTTAAAAGAAAAGCAAATAGCCCAACCTGGGGATCGAGTTTTAATTTTAGCAGGAATTCCTACTAAGATATCCAAAGGTACAAACTTTTTGAAAATACATGAAATCGGCAAGTAAGTCCTCTAATCTATTGTAAAAAAACGCAAATTTATCCAGTAATAATAATGTCAAAATTAATCTTGTTAGGTCACGGTCAAAGTCTTTGGAATGCTACCAACAAATTTACAGATTGTGTAGCAAAAAGTTTTAAACTAAAAAAAACTGGACTCCAAAAAGTCCAGACAAAGCAATGAGATTGAAAGAGTTCGAGCCTATATTTGCTAGAGTATTCCCCAAAAATGCAAGACCCCTTGACCGGTTACTAATTCCACCATTAGAGCCGAAACAAAGCCAATCATGGCTAAGCGACCATTCCAGTTTTCAGCGTAGCCTGTAAATCCGAATTTCCCTTCGTTTTGGTTGTTGCTTGTCATGGGAGATAGCAAAAAATAGATCCTTATGTAAAGTATTGTAAACAAGCATTGACAATTTTGCAAGGTTTTCGATCCTAGTCGGCAGTCTTATACTCATATCTTGCACCTGCGTTATAAAGTGGATGTAAGTAGTCCTAATTCAACGGTAAAATCGAAACAGTCCACGATGCCATCAATAAAACCGTATGACCATCCCTCCTGAGTCTTCTTCTGTTTCATCCTCAGAAGCTAACGGCAAAGAAGAGATAAATTCCTCATCTGCAACGAATTCTTTAACAAATCCTCTGCCATCGGTGGATTTAGCTTCTTCTCAAGAGTCCCCCAAACCTCTCTACCTCCAAGAAGTCAAGTCCTCTAATCCCTGGCTAATGTTAACCGTCGTTGGGATGATGGGTATGGGTTTATTATTCCACCTACCCTGGGTAGGCTTAACCAGTGCCATTGTTGCCCTCATCTTGTCCCTGAAAGTAATCTTTCCCTCGATAAAAAATTGGTTTTTAAGATATCTCACCCCAGAAGAAAGGGAAACCTTGATTGGATTTACCGCGTTTATCTTCTCCTTAGCAGGAATTTTTTACTATTTAGGCATCTATCAAAGCATTCGTAACTGGCTGAATCAGTTTAAATACGACGAGTTTGGTTCTTGGGCGGAGTGGGTTGGGGCGTTAGGGCAGATTATGATCGCAATTTTAGCTGTATATGTGGCTTGGGCGCAGTACGTTATCTCCAAAGACCTAACCCTACAGCAAAACCGCATCACTCAGCAACAAACCATCGATACCTATTTTCAGGGTATTTCCGATTTAGTGTTGAACGGGGAAGGAATGCTAGAAGATTGGCCCCAAGAACGTTCTATTGCTGAGGGGAGAACAGCAGCCATTCTCAGTAGTGTTGATGGGGTGGGAAAAGCCAAAATTTTACGCTTTCTCTCTCAATCGCGACTGATAATCCCCTTAATGCGAGATAGCCGTCTGGGAAGACCGATGTTAGACGGTGCCGGGGGTTACGCTGAAGATAGGGCTTATGGCCTACGAGTGATTAATTTAGGGGTGATGTTAGCCGGGGTTAATTTATCCCATCAGGATTTACGCTGGACCGATTTGAGCGAAGCAAATATGGTTCGTGCTGACTTAAGCGGTTGCGATTTGGTGAAAGCTAATTTATCTCGTACGGTTCTCTACGATGCTAATCTGAAAGGGGCCGATCTCAAAAGCACTCGTTTATTTTACGGTTCCCCAGAAACCGCCAGTCCTCGTTCTAGAAGCCATCCTCCCGATTATGAAACCGGTGCTTATACAGGGGTGGTTGTTGAAAATTGTAACCTAGCCCAAGTTAAAAATTTGACCCCAGAGCAACACTATTATTTGTGCGCTTGGAGTGGGGAAAAAAGCCGTCAGACTATTCCTGGGGGTTGCGAGGGGATTCCTAATAAGTTAAAACGCTGAAATGTTGGGTTATTACTGATATCTTGCACTAGTATAAAAAAACTTAAATTAGTCAGCAGTCAGCAGTCAGCAGTCAGCGTTCAGCATTGGTTTAATATCATTCACAGTAGATGATAGGGATTCATATTTTTCAACTGATGGCTGATAGCTGATATAGCATTTCTCATACTTGTGAGGTACAGAGGTTATCACTTTGAGGCAGGAGGCAGGGGACAGGAGGCAGGAGTTAGGTTACCTCATGAGTCCGATAAAAGCTATAGCTGAACGCTTACAAACTAGCAAGTTTTATCGAAAGTGCAAGATGTGAGTATTAGGCAGATTTGCTAATCAACGACTTTTGCTGTAATTGTAATCCATACATATGATTAAATAAATTCCAGCAATATTCTTCAGATAATCCACAGGTAATGGCACCTCGCAGAACTACATTAAGGTACCAATCATTAGGGGCTAATTCTTGAGGCAATTTATCAATAACAACGTATGTTCTTACATCTCGATAAACTTTGCCTTGACTTTCAATCGTGACCAACTCCCGACGATAACCATTACGGGGGACTTCTTCTCTTTCGTCCAAATCCTCGCTAAACCGCCAAGGCAAACGGTACAAAACCCCTTCAACTTTGGCATTGCAGTCTTTAACCACATCTAACGCCCCACAATTACGCCGTAAAGAACGACGATAAAACCCTAGACGGTATCCCTCTAATATTCCAATTCCCACTACATATTGATGGGTATTTTCCCCAAAAGTCCGTTTTAAATCCACTGGACACATACAAGAGCCGTAGGCAAAATAATAAAATGAGGGTTCTGATATGCTTTGAGGTTGCCAATGGGTTCGGTGTGGATGATGGGATATTGTCTGATTACTCGCCATCTCGGTTCCCATAAACGCAGGGGTATCAGGGTTTTGACTCATAGCTTATGATCTATACTTGACAGCACATTATAGATTTTATACTAATCATTAGAAAACCCATAGACAAAATAGGCACAAAACTAACTTTTTGCTTTAACTCACATCTTGCACCTTCGATAAAACTGGCTAGTTTGTAAGCGTTCAGCTATCAGCCATCAGCTGAAAAATATCAATCCCTATCATCTACTGTGAGTAAGATTAAACGAATGCTGAACGCTGTGCGATAGCGCCGGAACGGAGTGAGGAACTGCTGACTAATTTAAGTCTTTCTATACTAGTGCAAGATATCGGTTTAAAGCTCAACTCTTCTGTTGAGTGGGACGCAATAAGATATCGTGAATTTGTACATAATCCGGTTGGGATAAAATATAGCTAACTGCGTTGGCAATATCTTGCGGTTTTAACACAGGAAAACTACTGTAAAGTGCTTGGGCTTTTTCCTTACTATTGTTATATTTTTCAGCAAATTCTGTCTCGACAAAACCTGGGCTAATGGAAGAGATTTTGATGTTTTTATTGGCTTCTCTTAACTCTTGTCTTAACCCTTCTGTTAATGCCTTCACTGCGTATTTACTAGCAGCATAAACCCCACTAGACAAGGGAACACGATGACCAGACATAGAGCTAATATGAATAATATGTCCTTGGTTGCGATCGCTCATATCTTTAATTGCTTCGCGGGTACAAATACATAAGGCCAATACATTGACTTCTAACATTTCTCGCCAAGCTTCTGTTTCCCCTGTCATTAGAGGTTCTTTATGACCTAAACCTGCATTATTTATTAATACATCAACACCTCCCCATTGGTTACGAACGGTATTAAACATATTTAAAATATCTGCTTCTTGCCGCAGATCAACTTTTAAAGTTAATATTCCGCTATTTTTTTCTTTTAATTTTTCTGTTAGTTTAGCTAATTTTTCTTGGCGACGGGCGCAAAGAACTAGACGATAGTTTTCATCTGCTAACTTATGGGCGATCGCTTCTCCAATCCCACTAGATGCACCAGTAATTAAAGCTACTTTTTGAGATGATTTTTCTACCATAATAATATCAATTATACTTTACTTTGAGTTTTTTAAAGCTACATCATTTGTTTAACCATAATTTCTGCTTCTTGTTTTGTCTTAATTTCTCCGTCTAAAGTTAGGCTGAGTAACTTATCTAGAATAACCTTATACTGTGGTCCTGGTTTGTAACCCATTTGTTTTAAGTCGTTGCCATTTAAGGGTGCTTGAATCTTTGACCATTGGGTTAAATACTGCCATATTATTTTCCTGATTTCTTTCTTACAGTTCACAGCGACTAATATCAGGTCGGGTAATTTGTAGGAATACAGTTGTTTATATCTCTCGCTTATTTTATCATATTTTGTTAAGTTTTGCTCGAGTTCTGAACAATTTTCTCTAGCTTTTTTTATTCTTTCTAAACTATCTTTAGGTAACTGTAAATTAAGAGCTATTTTTTTACTTTCTTCTACCCTAACTTGAGAAATTAATATTTCTAGACGAATCAACCAATGACCAATATTATTATCAGGATCGAGATATCTTAACCAACGAGAAGCACATCTAATTTGCCACCAGATTTTATCATCTAAAATAATTTGATTATGTAAACATTTCAAAGCATCTAACTCGGAGAGTAGTTGTAACGCTGCTTTCCAGTAATCTGCTTCTAGAATATACTTTAGTTCTGCTTTTAAGCGTGTCGTTAAGGCAGGGGCTACATGATTTTTAGCTCGTAATTCATCGTAAATTCCGCTTTCAATAGCATAGCGTATATAAGCTTCGGTTTGAGGTTCAATTTCGCAATTGAGACGCACAGCAAACCGGACTGCACGATAAATTCTTGTAGGATCTTCAATAAAACTATTGGCATGAAGTACCCTAACTTCTTTTGCTTGTAAGTCTAGTAATCCTCCAAAAAAGTCCAATAATTCTCCTTCTCTTGGGGTAGTTAACCTCACAGCTAAAGCATTAATAGTAAAGTCCCTTCTATATAAGTCTTGACGAATTGAACTTGCTTCCACTTCAGGATTAGCTGCAGGGTAAGGATAAAATTCTGTTCTTGAGGTAGCAATATCGAGACACAAAGATCCAAGTTCTGGATCTTTGTGCCATAATAAAGCGGCTGTTTGAAACTCTCCATGCACTGATAATCGGCAATTTGGGTATTTTTTTTCTATAGTTAAAGCGAGTTCAACGCCAGCACCAACATCAGCGGAACGATGAAATCCATCTACAACTAAATCGATATCTTGGAGTAAAACTTTTTCATTACTTTCTGTTAATAACAAGTCTCTTACTGCACCTCCCACAATGTATAAGTGCCAACCTTTTTGCTCGGCTTCTTGAGCAATTTTTTCTAATAATTTCCAAGTGGAAGGTTCTAAACAGTTACGCATGGAAGGCAATAAGCAGGAAACTGTTGTTACTCTTTTTCCATTTTCATCTTTAACCTTTTTTCTCTGTTGATGAATTTGTCTTAATAAGTCGGTTCGAGTAACAATGCCTAATAAATTATTATCATCAATAACTGGTAATCTTCCCACATCGTAAGTTACCATAATTGATTCAATTTCCGGTAATAAAGTATCAGGAGTAATTGTTTTCAATTGTTTGGTCATATATCCTTTCACTGGTGCATGATTAAACCCATGATGGAGAGCTAAATCTAAATCACGACGGGAAATAATCCCCACTAAATAGTCGTTTTCATCCACCACCGATAACCCCGAATGGCCATAGCGAGATAGTATCCTTTCTGCTTGTTCTATAGTAGTTTCTGGTCGAATCGTTCTCACAGGAGAAGACATTAAATCTCTTGCGGTTAAAGGGTGAGGAATTTGGCTAATAAATATTTCTACTAATTCCTTTAATTTCTCTCTAGCATCGACATTTCTTAATATTAAAGAAGCCGCCTGACTATGACCTCCACCTCCATAAACTGAGAATAATTGATTGAGATTAGTTCCTTCAATACGAGTTCTACCTATAACGACCAAACGGTTTTCAAGATAGGGCTTATTACTGTTTCCTTTATAATAACTGTGGGCAAATAATAAGGCATCGCTTTCGCTTAATTCAATCAATCTTTCTACTAAATTAGATAAACCTGAAACAAAGTTTTCTGTTTCAATTACTACCCAAGAAACTCGATATCCTCTGATATTTTTTGTTTCTAATTTCTCTAAAGATTCTGTAAAAATTTCTTGTAATTGAGGGGTAAAACCGGGATCACAATATTCAGCAATAATCTTAATATTTGCTCCCATTTCCATTAACCAAGCTAAAGCTTTAGCGTCTCTAGGAGTGGACTGAGGAAAGGTCAAAGATCCTGTATCAACATGAATTCCTAACGCCATAATTGTTGCTTCGATGGGGTTGGGATTAATGTTTTCTTGCTGCATTTGTTCCACAATTAAAGTGGTACTTGCCCCTACTGCTTCTATTTGTTGAAAAGTTGCAGGAATATCAGATTTACTATTAAGATGATGGTCGTATAATTCTACACTTTTAATATGGGGTAAATTGAACCATTCTGCTGCTTTTCCTAAACGGTTTAGTTGTTGATTATCTACCACGATTAGGTGGCGAATTTGCCTTGGGTTAACACTTCTTAACTCGATCAGGGCAATTTCATCTCGATGCAATGCTAGAAAATTCTTAACCGTTGGATGAGCGCCACCAGTTAAAACAATACGACTTCCTACTTTGAGACGAGACAAACCAACAGCTGCCCCTAATGCGTCAAAATCAACCGTCTGGTGGCATAAAATTAAGTCCATAATCTCTTTACTGCAACGCAACACAAAAGTTTATTTCATTAATATTATGACTTAAAAATTAAAATATAAGACTATCTTTGTTAAGACGATATAAAATACAAACTAAATTTAATAAGCTAAATAATCTTGTCTTTCTAATGATCATAGTTTAACTGCGATCGCTATGTTATTCTTTTATTTTAGATATAATCGAACTAAAAAAAGTTAATCAATATTAGGACAATAACTCTCCATTACCCGCCCAAAACTATAAACCTTTTCGTAGTAATATTGACTAATTTTATCTCCTTGATCAGATAAAGAATCGATGGCGATTCTGTTCCGTCCCACATCTTGACCAGAACTATGAATATAATAACTATTCCCTAAATAAAGGGCAACATGATCCACTTTATCATTAGCAAAAAAGACTAAATCCCCTGGTAATAACTCCTCATAAGAAACACTTTGAACAAAGGTTTCTTGCTGATAAGAATCCCTTGGTAGCCAGATTCCTGATACACAAAACGCAGCTTGCATCAATCCTGAACAATCATAATTTGGACCAACTCTTCCCCCCCACAAATAGTAATTAGGTTGAGCCATTGCTGCTTTAGTAAAAGCAATAATCTGAGGGATATTTCTTTCGATTTGAGGACGAGATATATGTCTATGTTGATAAATTTTTGCAGAAGATTCTAAAGCTGATAAATCATCTAAAGATAACCAAGCAACGTAACCATCTTCGCATAGTCGAACCTGTATAAACTGACTGGTGATACTCGTTTCCAGTAGCTTGAGATGTCTTCCTGGTGTTGCTTGAGTTGCTAATTCTGCCCCTGTTGCCGAATTATACAAATTGAGGGGAATACGACAGAAATATTCTCCAGAAACAGATGGAGGTAATAAATCTAGGGAAGTTGCGGTGGAAGACAATGCTAACATATCCTCGTTAGAACCGATAAAATAATATAATGTGAATAGGGTTTCGCCTTGATGGTACTAAATATTTGGGGTTTGAGAACATCTAATTTTTCTTAGATTCAAAGGGCTTAGGTTAAACCAGCCTCGAAAAACCTCTGCTAGAGCATTTGATCCCAAAGGGAACTTTTTGCCGAAAACCCGGTATAAATGCCCTTTAATCAACTATCAGCACCATCACAGACAACGACCGAGGGGGTTTGTGAGATGTTCCAGAAATGTCAAGAAATACAAACAAACTTCCTAAAAAACCCATTGATTTTTTTGTAAAATTCGCTACAATTCTCTTAGCGTCTCAAAAGTGATCCTTCCAGTTCCTTCAATATGGGTTGTTTCATAAGCCCATTCTTTTCACAATAAACATTCTCAGGAATTACTAACAATGGATTGTAGTAATATTCAATTTTCTCTACAAAAATCAAAAATTGATTATGAACAACTGCAAATGTTATTTAATCGAGTAGCTTTTTGGGGGAGAGAAAGAACCATACAAGACCTAAAAACTGCGGTTTCAAATAGTAATCCAGTTGTTACGGTTTGGGATGGCAAAAAGATGATTGGTTTTTGTCGTGGAACTTCTGACGGTATTTATCGGGCTACTATTTGGGATGTAGTCATTCTTAAAGAATACCAGGGTTTAGGCTTAGGTCGAAAGTTAGTTGAAACTGCGTTAAGTCATCCTTTAATAAGCCAAGTAGAAAGGGTTTATTTAATGACAACCTATCAGCAGAAGTTCTACCAAAAAATTGGCTTTCAGGAAAATAAATCTACCACAATGGTTCTCCAGAATACCTACGATATTAACCCAATTTCTTTAGGAGATAGTCCTACGGAAGAAAAATCAAAGGTATTAGACACTGCAGTTGTGTAACGCTGTCTGGTTGCTCTTCGGGGGAAATATCTGAGATAATTAAATCTCCCCCCATTTTCGTTAATAAAGTTTGACATAATGTGAAAGTCATCAGTGGAGACAATTGTAAATTATCGTTCCATTCTTGGAGAGAAGCTAATGTCAAATCAGAAGTTACTAAGTCTTCTTGTGCTTTTGTCCACTGCTGAAGAGAACAGGGAATATTAATCAAAAGCCTTGCCATCTTTTTCTTTTCATCTAGTCGAGTAAAGATGACAATTTTGTTTTTCTCTATCAAATTAAGAGAGGTATCAATCAAAGTAGTTAAAGCCTGTACAAAACGGGTTTTATCTGCTTGAATAAAAATCTTGGTTTCTGGTTGTTGAAAATCGATTTGATAACTATAGTTTGTCGCTTGTAATTCTGTTAGTTCGTAAACTTCGTCAAAAATATCATTTAAACAAACTGTTTGCAAATTTAGGGAAATCATCCCATAATCTATCTTAGAAACACTAACAATTCGATCAATAATTTCTACTAGTTTTTTGGCAGCTTCAAAACCTTGTTGTAAAAATTCTTTTTCTTCTTGGGGGTCTTCGCATAAATCTTCTAAAATTAGTTGATGTAAACTCATTAAACTGCTAATAGGAGAACGTAATTCGTGTGCTGTTTTAGCTAGATAACCACTTTTAAACTGACTAATTTGCGCTGTCATAAAGTAGGCTAATCGAGTCGCCTCTAGTTTTTCTTCTAGTGTTTCTATCTCTTGCATCAGCGATTCTCCTATAATTTAATACTACCTTGGCGCAGAATTTCCCACCCTTTATCCGTCCATCTTGCCACAGTTGAAGGTAAACCACTACCGTATTTTTTCTGATTCTTTAACGGTTCTTCATCTAAAACTAAAACATCAGGAAAATTTACCGCAATTTCCCTCATATTTTCTATAGGAGGTTCCCCCGATAAATTAGCACTTGTTGTGGCTAAACAATTGGTTTGTTTTAATATATTTTGGGCGATGATAGAATTAGGAATACGGACTCCAATGGTACTAGGGTCAAGGGGATTCATAGCTTTAGGTACCAATTTAGAAGCCGGTAAAACTAAGGTTAATTGACCAGGCCAATGTTCTTCGACTACTTTTTCCCAGATACGAAATTCTTCCGGGGTTCCTTGAACATATTTCCAAATAGCTTGAGGGGATGAACCCATTAAAATTAAAGGTTTATCGGGGGCTCTTTTTTTAGCAGCAAATACTAGAGAAGCATAGTTAGGTAAGGCGGCTAAAGCAGGAACAGTATCTGTAGGAAAACTAATCACCTTTCCTTGTTTTGCCCCAATAATCAATTCTTGTTGAGAAACCCTTGGCATTGCTTTAAAAATGTTTTTTCTTATTATCTACCTTTACAGGGAAACAATGGGCAACAGACATGGAAAAAGCCATAAACTAGGGAAAGTTTATGACTCAATAATTTAAAAACTATAATGATTTTATTTCATAACTCTGACGGCAATGGTACTGGTGTTAAAGTTATAGTCTTTGCCTTCTAACTCGATTAATGTGCCAATTTTAACCTTTTGTTGCCCAACAACTGCACCAGTATCGGTAATTTGCGCCTCACCCCCTAAAGTTAAAATCATGTCTTGGAAAAAGACAACTTCTGGTCTAGGATCAGGAAGTGCTTTCACAGAACCGTCGGGTTGAGGAACCACAGTAGTTCTAGGGAGAGGTTTGATGTCTTTGATCTCGAACTCCCCAGAGGGTTGCTTACGGATGACGATATTGGTCTTTTTTGCCTCTTTAAACTGGTTAATCAGTGCAGTGGGGTCACTAACTCCTAAACCCCGTACAATAACGTCCACTTCGATAGGTTTATTGACAACTTGAGCAATGGTACTGGTACCGGACTTACCAGGGACGACGAAAATACCGACAATTACTAGAAAAATAGCTAAGGCAGCCCCTAAATCTAGGATACTAATTTTTCCCAATAAACGACCCTTAGAATCTAATAGTTTCATAAATATACTTGAATTTGTGTGAAAAGTAGGGTTATAACAAAATAGTTAACTGTCTCGTCTTTCTAGAGATGAAACAAATTGCAGCCATTCTATCATAGTCTTTACCCATCGAGTGAATAAGACGGTTGTAAAGGTCAAAAGTATCCCGAAATTTCCATACATTGTTATCCTAAATAATGTACGGTGGGGGTTCAAGGCTTGATGATTAATTGATAAGGAGGATAAAATTTGATGGATTATATTAAATTAATAATATTTATTGCCACTGTATCGATAATTTTGCCTGTTAATTTTCCTGGCTTTGCTGTGGAAAAAGATGTTAAAATAAAACCAATAGAAATAGCTCAAAATCAAGCTCCCGAAACCTATGTTAAGGTTCAAGATATGAATAGTTTAGTGATGCAAATAAACGAAGGAGAATACGAATTTAGGGGCATCTTGAGACGGATAGGCTCTAAAGAGTTTATTGGTAACGATCGCCAGTCTCGGGTAGTTTTTAACCCTTACAATGGTCATGTGACAGTGTTTAGTGTTTCTACAGGAACGGAATTTTATAATTATTATGTTCCCCCAGTTTCTGGTGTAGGAGAAAATCCAGATACTATGTGCGACCCAGAAACGGAAACTTGCTAAATATCCTGGTAAAATTATTGCTGTTATCACTGTTTTAAACTGTTTACAATCTATGCAAACTCAACACACTTCTTACTCAAATTCTGCCCCTATTATTCCTGCTTTTCCTGATAGAGTGGCAACGGTTACTCGTACCACAAAAGAAACCGACGTTCAGGTTAGTTTGAATTTAGATGGTCAAGGAAATTGCCATACGGAAACAGGCATTCCTTTTCTCGATCATATGTTAAATCAGATTTCTTCTCATGGCTTAATTGATCTGGAAGTTAAAGCAACAGGAGACATTGAAATCGATGATCATCACACTAACGAAGACGTGGGAATAACTTTAGGTCAAGCATTAGGAAAAGCGTTAGGCGATCGCAAAGGAATTGTCCGCTTTGGTCATTTTTTAGCCCCTTTAGATGAAGCTTTGATTCAGGTTACTTTAGACTTTTCTGGAAGACCTCATTTAAGTTATGGACTACAGATTCCTACCGAGAGAGTAGGAACCTACGACACACAATTAGTTAGAGAATTTTTTGTGGCTATTGTCAATCACAGTCAGATGACACTACATATTAAACAACTAGATGGTATTAACTCCCATCATATCATAGAAGCCACTTTCAAAGCCTTTGCAAGATCCATGAGAATGGCCTTAGAAATAGATCCCCGTCGCGCCCATTCTATTCCTAGTTCAAAAGGGGTTTTAATGACATAACGAGTAGCAGTTATATTAAAGTTTTCAGAAGATAATAGGACTATTGCTTCCGTTGTTTTGCCGCTTCTTGGAAACAAGTAATATACTGCTGATGACCTCCAGGAAAAGCTACATTTAAAGTCAAAGGATCATTCTGATCTCTGGGATCTCCTGGTCCTTCAAGCACATACATTTGACCGTTATTTGTTTCAAGTTTAAGGGGTTTTCTATTTTTAACTTCCCCTGCGCTACTATCGATATAAACGATAATGTTACCTGTGTTAAACTCCTTACCCATTTCTTGAATTAATTGTAAGAAACCCCGATCACTTCCCCCTCTTCCGAAGGTTAACTGTCCATTATTATCTACTGCTTTACTGGTGACTGTATCTCCCACTCCTACTACAGTTGGCATTTGTTCGGGGTCAAAATTATCCTTAATCAAAGCAATTAATTGATGATAATTTCTCGGGGCATTTCTCACGCTAAAATCTTCTCCCAATGGATAATTCCCCGTCCGTTGATAGTAGTAACGGTTCAAAATACCTAAAACTCCAACCTCTTTAATACCCCCTTTTAACATAAATTGAAAATCTGTGGTTCCTGAATCTTTTCCCTTCGCTTCTTGCATGATTTCTTGTCCTGTTTGATCTCTCCCTAAGTTGGGAGCATAATGGATAAAGAAGGAATCTTTTAAACCTTCATCCGCTGCTTTTTTAAGTAAATCATTCATTAACTCTTTAATATGTTTTTGTAATTCAAAATAATCACTCTCTTGATTGATAAAAACATCGTGAAAAATATTCAAATTTGCCGTAGGAGATACTTTATTATCCAGGATAGAACCTTCAATATAAGTTGCGATCGCCCGTTCATCTAAATTATGATTATTGTTAACAAAAAAATCATCAAAACTAGCTTTAATATATTGGGGAACCCTAGCTAAAAAGTCTAATTCTTCCTCACTTACCCCAGGGTGAGAAACCTTACCATAACGATCTTGCCATTGCACTCCACCAGCAGCTAAACCAGGCAAATAATACCCTTTTTCCTTGACCACATTACGATCATTATAAGCACGCTCGATAATTAAATTAACTCCACGTTTTCCGATGTGTTCTCCATTAGTTAACACATAAAAATGTCCATTAAATAATCGAGTTGCATCTATATAATTTTTATCCATAACCCTTGTCAGAGGATCTTTAACTAATCCCATACAAACTCCATCAAGGTCTTGTATAATTAATAGGTTAGGTTCATTAGCTAATACATTAATTAACTTTTGATGATCCAAGGACAAAGAGCATTTATGTAGAGGTAAAGAAGAGATAGACATAATACAGTTAAAGTTAAAATTATAGAGAAACAATTGCAAAGTTTTAATCTTTTTATTGTATCAGGAAATGGATATTAACCACCGATATCTCACTTAAATTGCTTATTTTTTCTTAAGAAGATTATTATTAGGTTAAAGCTATAATAATAAATCAGAACTGATTAAAATTTTTTATATGTTACCCATTAGAGACTGTGTGCGACAAACCCCCGGCTATGTCCCTGGAGAACAACCTCAAACCACAGATTACATTAAACTAAATACCAATGAAAATCCTTATCCCCCTCCTCATGAAATTTTTAATAACTTAGAAGAAGAATTGAAAAAAGTTAGGCTATATCCCGATCCAGTTTCTACTAACCTCCGAAAAGTAGCTGGTGAAGTGTTTGGCTTTTCCCACGAGCAAATTTTAGCTGGTAATGGGTCAGATGATATTTTAAATATTGCCTTGAGAACCTTTGTCAACCCTGGAGAAACTGTCGCTTTTTTAGACCCAACATACTCCTTATACGAAACCATCACACGAGTACACGGCGCAAATATTAAGACCATTTCAACTAATGAGAACTTTGAGTTGGATGGCCCCTTAATTTGTCCTTCTGCTAAACTAATTTTTCTTGCCTCTCCTAACCCACCTCTAGGGAAACATTTGAACCGTCAGTATTTAAAAGAAACCTGTGAAAAAGCCACAGGAGTTGTTTTAATTGATGAGGCTTATGTAGACTTTTCTGATGAAAATCATTGGGAATTTATCAAACAATATAATAATGTTCTTGTTTCTCGTACCATGTCAAAAAGCTATAGTTTAGCAGGGATGAGAGTTGGTTTTGCCATTGGTTCTCTAGAGATAATTGAACAAATGAATAAAGTTAGAGACTCTTATAACTTAGATAGAATTGCACAAATTTTAGGAGCCAATTGTTTTCAATTTCAAGAGTATTTTCAAGGTATTTGGAAACAGGTTATAAGCACCAGAAAGCGTTTAACGACTTCCCTAAAAAAGTTAGATTTTTTGGTGTTTGATTCCGACGCAAACTTTGTTCTAGCCTCTCCCCAATGGATCGACGCATTGGAACTATATACTAAGCTGAAAGATAAAAAAGTATTAGTTAGATATTTTAAACATCCTCGTATTAGTAATTATGTGAGGATTACCGTAGGAACCGATGCAGAAATTGACCGTTTATTAGAAGTTATTGAACAGTTAAAAAATGAATCACCAAATCTTAGAGTTAAAAGTAAAATTAGCTAACAAGTTAGCCGACGTATCAGGAGATATTATTAAAAAGCATTTTCGTCAAAGCAATCTTCCCTCAGAAACGAAAATAAACGAGATTTCTTCTATAGTTACCATCGCTGATCGTCTAGCAGAAAATGTAATGGTAGATCTGATTAAAAAAGAATGTCCCGACGATGGAATTATTAGAGAAGAAGGAGAGAACATTGACTCAAAAAACGGTCATGCTTGGGTACTCGATCCCATAGATGGGACATCCTCTTTCGTCAAAGGTTTGCCAATTTTTGGCACATTAATCGGTTTAGTCGATCTTGATAATAACTTACCCTTATTAGGCTGTGTTAATCAACCGATATTACAAGAAAGATGCCTAGGAATAAGGGGAAAAGCTACTACCTTTAACCAGCAAACTATCAATAACCCTTATGTAAATAACTATGATTATCCTCTAAAAGAAGCGTGTCTCACTTCTACCACCCCCCTGATGTTTATTACCCCCCGTCAACAAGAGATCGCCTCTCGTTTACAAAAAGTATGTTCTCGAACTGCTTTCGGGGGAGATTGTTACAATTATGTATCTTTAGCTATGGGGTGGACTGCTATGCCTATGATTGTTTTAGAATCAGATTTAAAATACTACGATTTTTGTGCTTTAATTCCCATTATAGAAGGGGTGGGAGGAATGATTACAGACTGGCAAGGAAATGCACTCAATAGCCATTCTACAGAAGTTTTAGCCGCTTCCAACCCAAACTTACATCAACAAGCTTTAAACATTATTTTAAATCAATAATATATAGCAGTTCCCATACTTGTGAGGTACAAATTTTTCTAGTTTTAGGAGTCAGGAGTTCCTCACTCCGTTCCGGCGCTATCGCACAGGAGTCAGGAGTTATAACCTAAATATTGAGTGTACCTCATGAGTGTGAGAAACGCTATAACAAGAATAATCAACACTTCTAACTCATAAACTGTGAGATTATGAAAAAAATCATCCATGAATAATGATTGATAATATCAAACAAAACCTCGAAAATCATCTTAAAGAAATTGTCCGAGAAAGAGACCCTTTTTTATCAACTCAAGGACATTTTTACGTCAAAGAATATATTAGACAAGAATTTAAAAAATGGGGTAAACTCGAAAATTTTGAATTTAATTATAATAATAAAACTTACGAAAACTTAATTTTAAATCTCCCCTCAAAACCGAACTCTAAATCAAAGCCTCCCATTTTAATCGGCGCACATTTTGACACAGTAATAGGTTCTGCTGGTGCAGATGATAACGGAACAGGAATTGCTGTTTTATTGGAACTAGCGAGGTTCTTTTATCATTACCCTAGTCATTATCCTATTCGATTAGTGGCTTTTGATTTAGAAAAATATGGATTAGTAGGAAGTTCTGCTTATGCTGACTCTTTGAAACAACAAAAACAAAAGATAAGATTGATGATTTCTCTTGAAATGTTAGGTTATTGTAACCCTAACCCAAACAGTCAACTATACCCCCCAGGAATTAACTATTTTTATCCATCTACAGGAGATTTTATTGCACTCATTGGTAACTTATCTACCATTCCTGACTTAATAAAAATTAGTGGTTGTATCCGTAAGAAAAATTCTCCTTGCGAATGGTTGGTTGTTCCTTTTGGTGGGAAAATTGTTTCCGATACTAGACGTAGTGATCATGCTCCTTTTTGGGATAATAATTATAAAGGAATTATGATTACGGATACTGCTAATCTCCGTAACCCAAACTATCATAAACCTAGCGATACCCTAGATACCATTGATTTAGATTTTCTAGCAGGAGTTTGTTATGGTTTAGCAACAGCAATACAAAATTTTTAGTTTTGTCACTAATACAAAAAAACAATATAGCAGTTCTCATACTTGTGAGGTACAGAGGTTATCGCTTTGAGGTAGAAGGCAGGAGGCAGAGGGCAGGAGTTAGGTGTACCTTATGAGTCCGAGAAACGCTATATACTATCAAGTTATTTGAGTATTATGTTAACCGAGAAGGTAGAGAAAACTCTTTTTTTAAATCTATCAGTAAGCTTTCTTTTGCTAATATAGAATTGGGAAAAACTTTTTTAACCTGGAGTGCGATATTTTCTAAAAAATCATCATTATGGGCAGGATCATGATGAAATAAAACTAACTTTTTAACATTAGCCGCTTTAGCTACTTTTACTGCTTCTTGCCAAGTAGAATGACCCCAACCAACTTTACTAGATTTAGGATCATAATATTCCTCATCTGTGTAAGTTGCATCAATAATTAATACTTCAGCGTTTCTAGCTAAATGAAGAACATTGTTGTCTAAACTATTGGGAAAATGCTCTGTATCTGTAACAAAAACCGCCGCTAAATCTTGATAAGTTACTCGATAACCTAACGCCTCCCCAGGATGATTTAATTTTCCCGTTTCTACTGTTACATCGTTAATACGAATAGTCTCCCTAGCTTCAATATCGTAAAATTTTAAATTAGCTTGCATAATTTGCAAAGGAACCGGAAAATTTGGGTGCAACATCTGAGCGTGAAGACGTTGTTTAATAGTTGCTCCATTGGGTGCCGGTAAACCATAAATATTAAACTTATTCCCAGGAATAAAAGCAGGGGAAAAGAATGGAAAACCTTGAATATGATCCCAATGGGAATGGGTAAAAAAGAGATGGCCTTTAACAGGTATTTCTGACAACAAAGATTCTCCTAAAATGCGTAGTCCCGTTCCCCCATCAAAAATCAATATTTCTTGACCAACACGCATCTCAACACAGGAGGTATTTCCCCCGTAACGCACAGTTTCCGTTCCTGGACAGGGAATACTCCCTCGAACCCCCCAAAATTTAATCTCAAAGCGATCGCCGTTGCTAGACATTCCTTTTGATATGGAAGAGGCTAATGATATTACTAGGTTATCAATAATTTTGCTTTAGTTTCTATCTTTTTTCCTCAAGACAACTCCATCCAGAATCTTCTTGCTTGAATTTTAGCAAGATATGTAAATAAAAATTAACATAGATTAAAATTGTATAAAGATTGCAAACCAACCGCAAACAAAGCAATGAAACCAACTGATCTATCTCAGGAACAAGTATCAGAAAGAGCTTTGGTAGAAGCAGAGGCAACCGCAGGTGAAACTCGCAACCAAATACTAAGAGCCGAAGCTACTCTACAGGTTGAAGAAACCTCAACCCGCAAAGATATCGTTCAAGCTAGAACTCGTCTAGATAACGCCAAAAGCGATCGCCTTCCCATTACAGCTATTTTAGCCGAAGCCCAAGCCGGACCTACGAAAGAAGAAATTGACGCACAACGAGGAGTGGTAAGTGCTGCTGAAGCTGCTGTGGAACAGGCAAAATTGCGCCTAGAACGGGCGAAAATTAGGGCTTCTGCATCCTGCTTTGTTCAGTCCCGTCAAGCCGATCCTGGGGACTACATGGAGGTTAACGAGCCTATCTTAACTGTGGTCAGCGATCGCTCCTTGGACATCTTTTTAGAAGTTCCTGAAAATTTAAGCGGACAAGTTAGCTTCCCTGCGAGAAGCCCCGCACTGTACGGAAGGTCAGTGTCGGGATGGGGCGTATAAACTGAGGAGGAAACCTCCTCAGTTTATACGCCCCTCATGAAAGCAGGGGCAGCCGCTTTGAGACTTAACCAAAAAATGATCTAATTGGAGAAGTCTAATTGACACCTGGAAACAGGCTCAAAAGTTAAAGGGCGAAACCCATCGTTCTAGCCAGTGGAGATATGCGTCCCTAGGTTGTCCCAGACAATCAACAATGCTAAGAAGCTGGAAACGGGGAAAAAAGTTTTTCTGGATAAAAAGAAGCTTCTCAAAAAGTCTGGGGGGACTCGCCGAAAGTTAGGGGACAAAGA
>NZ_JARVCN010000410.1:0-2545 GCF_038442745.1 Crocosphaera sp. Alani8 | reverse complement strand
AAGACATTATGAGCCACCAGGGGGGAAGGATAAAAAAGCCGAAATCCTCACACTGAGCTAATCTTAGCATAGAGAAGAGTCCGAAAAGAAATCTTCTCGGACTCTTTTAATTGTTCCCCATACAATTAACAACGAATTGTTGTTAGTTAAAATAAATGTACTATTTAATTGGACTGGCTTTTTCTGCGATCGCTCCTTTCCAATCCATCCCAACATCTTTGCCGCATCTCCGAGAATTGTGGCAATTAATCCCAATCTCACCCCTCGATTAATGATTGTTTGAATAAAAAGGAATTTTTAAAGTAAAAAAAACACCTTGTTTTGAATTGCTTACGGTTATTTGAGCATTCATTTTTTCTATCATTTCATGGGCAATATAAAGCCCTAATCCTATGCCTTTCGTTTCAGGTTTAGTCGTTACGAAAGGCTCAAATAAATGATTTTCAATACTTGGGTCAATCCCAAGTCCATTATCTTTAATCGAAACCCACCAGCAATTGAATTTTTTTTCTGTTTTTATGGCTAAATTAGGAACAAAATTACTTTTCTTTTTTTTAGCTTCATCTAATACGTCTAAAGCGTTTTCAATAATATTAAATAAAGGTATTTCTAAGGTATGTGGTATTTTTTTTATTTGGTCCAGTTCAGAAGAAAAGCAAGTTTTAATTTGACTAGCTAATAAGGGAGAAGAATGATACTTGATAACTGAGTTAAGAATAGCTTCAACAAATTCATTGGGACTCACTTCTACAAAAGTTATCTTTTGCTGAGAAGGAGACAATAAAATGAGTTTAAAAATCATTTCTAGTTTTCCCACTGGTTCTTGTAAACTTTTTACTAAATCCAGTATTTCTTCTTGATTTTCTTGAGCTTTTATTTTTGTTTGAGACTCATTTAGCATATCATTAACGGTAGCCAATCCATATTTTAATTGGTACAGAGGATTCTTAAATTGATGACAAAATCCAGCGGTCAATCGCCCTAAAAAAGCTAATTTTTCTTGTTTTATTAATTGATTTTGATTCCGTTTGATAATCTCTAGTGCTTCTGATAAAGCTGCTGTCCTCTGGTTTATTTTCGTTTCCAAATTCTCAATATGATCCCTAATTCTCGTTTGAAAAATATGAAAAATAGTAGTCAGTAAGAAAATACCGACACTACCATTGGTAGCGGCCACAGGCAACCACCATCCCCACTGAAATATCAAAAATTGAATTTCAGTTAAAATAATAATAGAAAATAAGCCCAATAATCCTACAGTAAGAATTAAATTAAAAGAAGGCTGTAAGATGGGAGAAAAAGAAATTTTCCAAACTATCAGACTAATAAGGAAACCCCACCCCAACACCCAAACTTTTTCTAATCCTTCAGACAAATATTTCAAAGTTGGTAAATCATCAAGAACCGTCCCTAAAATATATTCAGTAAAATTAGCTTGAATTTCTACCCCAAAAGCCTGACGAGGTGTTTTACCGTCAGCAACATAACTAAACGGATTATAAAATAAATCCCGCTTTTGAGAAGTAGTCCAGTAGCCAATTAAAACAATTTTATCTTTAAATAAATTAGCCGAAATGTGATTATTTTCAACATCAGAAAAAGAAACTTTGTGAAAACCCTGTAATGGTTTCCGCCAACGCATTAAAGTTTGATACCCTCCATCATCAACCCCAATATATCCCCCATTATTTCTATTAAAAATGGGAAATTCTACTTCCCCTAATTTTAACCGATTATTTTTGCCGTATTCAGCCACAATCCCTTCTGTTTCTAAATATTTTTGAGCCAACAATAACCCCAAACTTGGGATTGCTTCTTCTCCAGTTGTGGGGAATAGATTAGCCCTCCGAATTACTCCGTCATCGTCAACGATTACCGAAACGTCTCCAACTCTGTGAAGAACATTTTTTAAAGGGTACGGAGGAGAAATCTGAGAAAAAAAAGGGTCTCCTTTGATCCCTGTTAATTTAGCAATTCCATAGAGATTAGGAGTTTCTCTAAATACTTTTTTTAATTCTTCAGAACCTGGCGGCATGGGTAAATCCCTTATCAGATCCAGTCCAATAGCTCTTGGTTTTTGTTGAGCAATTATCTCTAGAGTTTTTGCTAAGGTGAGATCATTAGGAATGAACGCAGGAAACTTTTTAACATCTTCCTCTGTTATTGTCACAATAACTATACGCTCTTGAACCGATTTAGGGACTGTTTTTTGAGTAAATTGATCAAAAAAACTCATTTCTTGTGATTGCCATAATCCCGTGTAACGACACAATAAACAAATTAGAATGGTCACAATCCTAGTAAGATAAAAACCCCTATTTTTTCTTGACCATCTAGAAATCCTAAAGTTGGATAGGAGAAGACCATTATTCTGACTATATTCCCTCAAGCATTTTAAAATTCTAGAATTTTTCATCAGGCACAACAATTCCTACTTGCTTTAATAATTGTTTAAAGTCAGCTTCTGAGGATTTCCAAGCTGTTAGCAAAGCATCAAACCAAATCCCATTTTCTGCTGCTGATTTAGACGCATCTATTTCCTCTG
>NZ_JARVCN010000409.1:0-2566 GCF_038442745.1 Crocosphaera sp. Alani8 | reverse complement strand
GGCTCAATTTATGCTAAAAGTGTTACCCAAAAAACCCTATTTTTGAACGGCCCCTTTTTTAACAAGAGAATCCCTCAAACTAATGTTTGATGTTAAGGTCAAGCTATTTTGTTGTCTAATAGAAAACTGATTAAGCCGCTAAAATCTGGAGAAGATAATCATTATCCCAATTGGCTTTATTTTGTTTACTTTTAACCGACTTTTTTTCCGTTTTTTCTTGATTAATTAAACTGAGGGCTAATTGTCGAATGATTGCCATATTTTCAGGAGAGTTATCTTTTCTAATTCTTGAATCATCTTCATTAAATTGAACATCAAGAACCCAGTTTAATTGATTTTCTATCCTCCAATGAGTTCTGATTATTTCAGCTCACGGGGTGACAAGTAGGTTGAAAAGTAAGTCCAGAGCGGTTTTTCCCTGTTGCCCTATCCTAAACAATTGTCAGCAACCAGAGAGCTTATTGAGAATGAACGATAATGATAATCATTTGCAAGGGGGAGGAGAGGACGGTGTTACCGTCCTCTCCCCCCCCAAACCAGGTTGATTTTTTAGTCAACCCCAACAAGAGAGAAAACAATCCGATTTTATGGTAAGAATAATCAGATTGTTCTTAATTGTTTTATAACTTAAATTATGAGCTTTTTAGCCGTTTATGAATCCCATTTTAGCAAATATTTAACCCAAACACAGTTCGAGGCTTTTAGAATTTTACTCTGGTTGCTAACGGTACAAAAACAGGTTAGAATAGAGAGGTTAGCAGCCTGTTTTCCGTTGCCAATTCTTTATCAAAGTCGCCGAAAACATATTCAGAGATTCCTAGTTTTATCGGCTTTAAGCATTCCCAGGTTCTGGTTTCCTGTCATTAAAGCTATTATTCATAAAGAGTTTAAAATTGGCTCTCGTCTCATTATAACAATTGACCGAACGCAATGGAAAGATAAAAACGTTTTCATGGTTGCTGTTATTTGGAAAAAACGAGCTTTACCCATCTATTGGACACTTTTGGAGAAAAGAGGAGCCAGTAGGTTGTCTGAACAACAGGCCTTAATTCAACCAGTTCTTTGTCTCTTAAAAAACTATGAATTAGTCATTCTTGGAGACCGAGAATTCCATAGCGTAAAGTTGGCTTATTGGCTGAAACAAAAAAGTAAGAAACAAAGGTTATTTTTTGCCTTTCGTCAGAAACAGGGAACTAACCATAAACAAGATAATGAAGAGTATCAAGAGTTTTCAAAGTTGGGACTTAAACCTGGGATGAAGATATTTTTGGTAACTGACGTTTCAGTTACCAAAAATAAAGGGTTTGGAAACTTTAATGTGGGAGCATACTGGAAACGGAAATATAAAGGAAAACAGGAAAAAGAGCCTTGGTTTATTTTAACTAATTTAGACAGTTTATCAGAGGTCTTAAAAGTGTATCGAGCTAGGGCAGACATTGAAGCTATGTTCAAGGATTGTAAGACAGGGGGTTATAATTTGGAGGGAAGTAAAGCCAATAATAAACGACTAACTTCCTTGATTCTATTAATAGCGATCTCTTACACAGCCACCTCTTTAAAAGGTAAAACATTTCGACAAACCAATCAAGCAAAATATCTTGCTCGTCTAACTGAAAAATCAAGACGTGAGCGGAGACATAGCCACTTCTGGATAGGACTTTATGGTTCTCTTTGGATTCACGCTTGGGAATTTTGCTCCGATTTTATCTCGATTATGATCAACAATAATCCCCAGAAACTCAACAATTATAAAAAAGGTTTACAAGCCATGTTTATAATAGAATTGGCTTCTTAATTCCTGCATCTTATCTTAACAAATAATAACTCAAGATGATGAGTTCTTTTAGATGTAACTATCCCAAATAAACCAATCTTTATTATTTAATAAAAATCACTGTCTTCGGGGGTTGACTAAAAAATCAACCCCTGTGGGGGGGAGGACGGTAACACCGTCCTCCCCCCCACAGACAACAAGAATGATTATCATTATTGTTCATTCTCAATAAGCCCTCTAGTTTTTGACAATTTATAGAGCGATCGCAACGGCTGAAACTCCCTTTCAATCAGGATTTTAACGGGTTTGTCACCCCGTGAGGGAGGTGAGTGTTAAAAACCAACGGGATAAGGATCGTCAAACAACGAGTGTACACTCGTCCACAGAGGAAAAATGATTTTCTGGGGATGGTTGGAAACGAGCCAAACGTAGTATATTTGTTACTCGCATTATGTAGTATGAAGGTCTATTTTAAGAACGGGTACGATGAAGAAGCTCGTATTCGTGAATTTTATCAAGCAGGAGAAGATAAAGTGGTGTTCCGCAAAATGCTTCATCTATTGACTGAATAGCCGGCGTTGCTGTGATATAGGGTTGAAGTCAGAGGAACAAAGGGCGATCGCTCCTTATTGATACAGACTCTTTGAGTGCAGCAACGGAAAATTTACAGGTGGTACTTTTTTAGCATTTATTATCTTACACGCAATCGATCAATTCAAAGTGGCAAAATGCTTTACACTCACATCTTGCACCTGACGAGACAAAGTTCCAAACCATGTTCATAAAACCAGG
>NZ_JARVCN010000408.1:0-23752 GCF_038442745.1 Crocosphaera sp. Alani8 | reverse complement strand
TTTGGCCTAAGTTTTCGCAGCGAGTGACCCCTGGCTTTTTGAGAAGATACTTTTTGCAGTAATTTTTGTTTTTTGTATTCTAATTGATTGGCATCATAAATTTGCTCTAAGTTACGAAAATTCTGAATTAAATTGCGAATAACTGTTTCATTTCTCTCTAGATCTTTGAGATACATAAATCTGCCTATTTTCCCCGTATTTCCTAAAACCTTAGCCCCATCTGAATCAAAAGCAAAACCTGCGATATTAATAGCTTTATTTTTTAAGAAGTCGGCATTACTAAAATCCATTATTCCTAATAATTTTATATCTTCTAATTTGAGTATGTCTCGAAAATAAGTATTGCGAAAAACTATGCTTTTCTCAAAAGTAGAATTGGATAAATTTATTAAGCTTCCAAAAATGCTATTAGAAAATAATATACGATCTCGGCAATTAATATTTATAAAGTTGCTAGTTTCTGACCAAAAAGTATAACTAAAATCAGCTACTTGATTAAAGTTAGATTCGCTAAAATTACTTTTTTCTTTAAATTGAGCATAATTAAAGTCAGAATTTTTTACAAATTGAACTTCATTGAATTTCACAGACTCCAAAAATAGGCTTTTCCTAAAGTTTGTATTTTCTTGAAAAACTGAGTTACTAAAATCAACTTTTCTACCTAAATAGCTGTCATGAAAATCTATGTCTTTTAAAAAATTACTATCTTTAGCTTCTATTTTTTGTAAAAATATGGTGTTTGTAAAATTGATTTTTCCCTTCAGTGTTACTTCATTAAGTTTTAGTGATCCACGAAATAAAATAACTGAATCTATATTTTCTCTTGGTTGAGTAGAAAATTTTTCGTTAGATTCGATAATTTTTCGTTCGTTGATAGTTAAATCTTGCGGCAAAGTTTCCTCAGATAATATTGTTAATATTCCTAAACGATTACTAAATAAGTCCCCCTTGATTAGAGAGTGACTAAAATCTAAACCTACTGTCTTATCACTAGAGTTTAGATAATGTTGGACTTGGCGGTAAAATTCATCTCTAAACTGATTATTCTCTTCTGTTAAATCTATCTCTAAAGAAGTTAGATTTAAGTTTAAAATACCATCTTGTAGTTGTGGAGACTTAATCCTTTCTTCTAGTAACTCAGAGGTTAAAACCACCTTTTCTGGATCAGCTAAAGCACCAAAAGAATGTAAAAAAGATAAGAATGTGATTAATAAGAAAATAATCACAACATAGGTATAACTTTTTAGACTCATAAGAAGGATAAAATAACACTAACTTATTCCATCACTTTCGCTCTTTATTTATTACTTAATAATTAACTTAAAACTTTCTCTATAGTAGATTCTAATTCGTTTTGGCTTAAATCTGTGACAATGAAAACCTCTTGTACAGTCTTTCCTTGTCGTGCAATCAATTTATAACCACCACGAATAGGAACAGAAACCCGAAGTTTTAGATGGGGACAATGACCTTTAGATCGACTAATAACCCCAGGAGTAACCGTAGTAATACCTGGATAAATAATTAGTTTTTCTAAGATAGGTATTAACCCATCTAGATGAGTAGAATGATTCCAAACTAACCTACCTTTATCCCCATGATTCATAATTTATGCTTCCTCTAGTGGGGCCATAGTTAACCCTTCACGGCGTAATTGTTGATGATATAATTCTGCTTGTTCTTGTGGTCCAGTCCAGACAGTAGCTAACCCTTGAAAGTGAACTTGCTCTGTGAGTTCCCAGGCGCGATCGCTACTCATTTCAGGAATATATTTCGTCAAGCAGTTAGCCACATGATCAAAGGTATTAAAATCATCATTAAGAACAATTACCTTGTAGTTAGGGTAATGTTTACGCTCAATAACCGTTGATCCTGTTGGCGCAGTCGATGTGGAAGTGGCCATCCCTTGAATGCCTACGGATAGTCTCTTACTCATGGATCTTAGTGAATAGAAAAGTTCTGAAAATAGTATAACTACAACTTATAATAACACATAATGTTCCACAGCTAATTCACAGGAATCTAGTAGTTAACTGTTCAATTTTTGGTTGTGGTAATTATTTTTCTGTTTTTCTTGCTAAGTTGATAGTCAAAAAAATTGTCTCAAAAATTTTAATATTAATAACCCCATACGATTCCTTCCATAAAGGAAACATTCAAAATAGAGATCATTGTCTCTATAATAAGTAAGCTAGAATACCCAAAAGCGATCGCCTTCTCTCAATATGAGTCAACAACAACCAGTGAGTCAACTCTTAACCCAAGCAGTGCAAAACTTGGTGAAGTCTAACCCGAAAACCCAGGTATTAAAAAAAGGGGCAAAAGTCCCTGAAATAAGAGTAAAAGAAAGCCCAAAAGATAAGGCAATAACCCACGCTTTAATTGGCGATCGCTATATTATTGGTCGTAGTTCCAAATATACAGACATCAAGGTACTCAACCCCATTGTTAGTCAAGTCCATTGCTCTTTGCATCGGGATCAAAACAACCCTCAAAACTTCTTGATCAGAGACGAAGACTCCACCAATGGTATTTACCTAGGAAAACGACGCATTAAACACTTATCCTTGCGTCATGGGGATACCCTAACCCTCGGACCACCAGAATTAACGGATGTCGCTACTTTCACCTACCATAACCCACCCCCAAAATGGTTGCAGTGGCTAAAATATAGCTTTTATGGCACAGGATCATTGATTACCCTACTGGTAGCCTGGTTGTTGTGGGAAACCAGTAAAATTACAGTGCATCCCCTACCCTCCGGCGTTAGCGGACCTGTGGTGGTTTACGCCAGAGATGGACAAACCCCCTTGAGTCCCCTCAACGACGATCCTCACCTGGAAATCGACCGTTTAAAGAACTTTTCTCCCTATTTGACCAAAGCAGTCATCGCCTCAGAAGACAGTCGCTTCTACTGGCATTTTGGGGTAGATCCCTACGGCATTTTAAGGGCCATGGTGGTCAATTTTCAAGACGACGGTATCAGTCAAGGGGCCAGTACCCTCACCCAACAACTGGCCCGTAGTTTATTTCCAGAAGTAGGACGAGAAAACACCGCACAGCGTAAAATTAGAGAAATTATTGTCGCCATCAAACTAGAAGCAGTTTACAGTAAAGACTTTCTCCTCAAAACCTATCTTAACCGAGTCTATCTGGGGATGGGTAACTACGGGTTTGAAGACGCAGCCCAATTTTACTTCGATAAATCAGCTACAGAAGTCAACATTGCAGAAGCAGCCACCCTAGTAGCGATGTTACCCGCTCCGAACCTGTATAACCCTGTACAGGATTATGATACCTCCGTACAGTTGAGAAATCGGGTTATTAACCGTATGGCATCCTTGAAGATGATCTCCCCCGAAGAAGCAACTCGGGCCAGGCGATCGCGGGTGGAAATCAGTCCTAAAGCTAGAAAAGCCCTAGCTAACAGTAAAGCACCCTATTTTTACGCCCACGTTTTCCAAGAATTACAGCAGTTATTAGGAGTAGAAATAGCCAAAGAAGGTAACTTTATCGTAGAAACAGGCTTAGATTTAAACAAACAGGCCTTAGCGGAAAAAAAGTTACAAGAAACTATCAAAAATCAAGGAGCAACCTACGGCTTTTCTAATGGAGCTATGGTAACTTTAGATACCCGTACCGGGGAAATATTAGCCCTTGTGGGAGGTGTGGACTACAAACAAAGTCAGTTTAACCGTGTTACCCAAGCCAAAAGACAACCGGGATCAACCTTTAAATTGTTTGCTTATGCAGCCGCCTTAGAAAGAGGTATTTCTCCTGGAAAGTCCTATAGTTGCGGTGGGATCAGATGGCAAGGCCAAGTCTATAAACCCTGTGAACGTAGTAATGGTGTCACCAATATGTATGACGGGTTAGCCCAGTCAGAAAATACCATCGCTTTGCAGGTAGCCAAAGAAGCAGGGTTAAACCCCGTGGTGGATGTAGCCCGACGGTTGGGGGTTAAGTCAGATTTAGAGGCTGTTCCAGGGCTAATTTTAGGGCAGAGCGAGGCAACTGTTTTAGAAATGACCGGGGCCTATGCTGCTGTAGCTAACAACGGTGTCTGGCACCGTCCCCACGCCATTCGTCGTATTTTAGACGGAGGGGACTGCATCGATAACAATGACTGGCGTAGTTGTCGAGAAATTTATAACTTTCAAAAGGATAACAGTGGTCAACAACAGGCCATCTCCCCCCGAGTTGCCCAAACCATGACCAGTATGTTACGAGGGGTAGTCAGTAACGGCACTGGTGGGGCTGCTAATTTGGGTTTAGGAGAAGCAGGAAAAACCGGCACCACCGATCGCGCGGTTGACCTCTGGTTTATTGGCTATATTCCCAGTAGATACGTGGCCACAGGTATCTGGTTAGGCAATGACGATAATTCTCCCACTGACGGTAGTAGCGGACAAGCCGCATTGCTTTGGGGAAAGTATCACCGTCTTGACTAATTCCAATCTTGTACATCTTCCCCAGAAGACTTTTTATAAACCTTCCCTTTTTCATGGAGTTGACGGGTTTTTTCAAATAATTCCCCCTCCGTTAATTGCCATTGTTCTAAAATCAAATCTAAATCTTGGCTCAATTGCCTAGCTCCGGGAAAATTGATATAACGGATACGAAGTCTGGCTAATTCAGCCAAATTATGGTCACTGGGATCAGCAACCAATAACTCATTAACAATAAGACGATCGCGGTGTTCTTGGGGATGCTTTTGATCTTGAGCCATACCTTATTAATTACGCCGTAACGTTAAAGATTCATAAAATCCAGGAGAAATCTCCCAGAGGTTAACCGCCCGATCAAACCCACCAGAGGCTAAATATTTTCCATCGGGACTAAAAGCCACCACAGTAACCCGATCTGTGTGATTGGTAAAATGACGCAATAATCGACCGGTTTCGGTATTCCATAATCTCACCCCATCATTACTAGCACTAGCCAAAACTTTACCGTTAGGACTCAGCGCAATAGATGTAATCCTTCCCCTATTGCCAGTCCAGGTGTCCAATAAATCCCCCGTAGCCAAGTCCCACACCTTAATAGTGCTGTCATGACTCGCCGTTATCAAACGTTTTTGATCCAGAGTAATAACTAAACCAGAAATAGGTTCAGAATGTGCGCTAAATTCCGAGACAGTGGTTCTATCCCTTAAATTCCAAAATCTGACAATTCCTTGATTATCCCCACTGGCCACCAAAAAACCATTGGGATGCATAGCCAAAGCATAAGCTGGCGTGCCAAAATCTTCCAGTTGATAGAGTAAACGAGGTGGTTCCAAAGTCCAAACTCGAATACCATCCAACGCACCGGTGACCACTAGCTGACTATCCGGGGTAACCACTAAGTCTAAAACATGGCTATAGTGATCAAAAAAAGTAACTTTATTTTTTCTTTGGGGCCAAGCCCTGAAATGAATATCTGCATCTTCCCCACTACTAATTAAAGTTCTACCATTAGGGGAAATTGCCAGGGTTAGAATTGCGGAACTTTGGGTTCTTAGGGTATCGGTTTCGTGGCCACTGTGAATAGACCAAAATTTTAAAAATGGTTCATTGGTTCCCCCACCACTAATTACTGTTTTTCCATCTGGACTAAAGGCCAGAGATCTAATGGGGGTGGTGTGACCAGTTAAACGGTGTTTGAAGCTTATCCCCGAATTAACCCCTGGAATGGGAATTTTCTGCTCCGATAAGGCCTCTCGTTGTTGGCGAATCAACTGACCATAGCTAGGAAATACCAACCCCTGACCTAAAAGAGTCAGAGTTATTAGAATTGAGCCTAACAGCACGTTTCCTCGTTTCCGTCTTTCCTGATACGTCATCGTAGAATGGGGGATAATTGACCCTAATTTTTTACGACTATTGTATCTACTTTGCTATTTTTTTGCTTAACGACGAGTTTTCTCGTGGGTCAATAAAGGTAAAGGTCGATTAGAAGAACTTGGTGGAAGATAGCGTCTTGGTTTATCCTGTGTTGCGATCGGCTGATCCTTTTGGGTTTGCCACCAGCGCAAAATAATAGAAAGGGAAACAATAAACAGTCCGAAGGAAAATAAAGACCACCGTTGGCCTACGCCTCCCATCACCGCGTCCACTGCTCCCACTACGAGAATAAAACTAGAAATGGGTTCCTTGCGGTAAAGAGTTCTGAGAACACGAGGCAATAAAATGTTCATGGTGATTGGAGCTATTAGGATATTTACTCTAATTTCAGCTTATCTTACTTGCCATAAAACAGACTGTATAAATTACGGAAATTAGATTATTTATACGATATCTCACTTAGTGTAAGTTTCGGTATTTATTGAATCTTTATCAAAAAAGTAAAGAATTAACACATAAGGGTGGGAACATGGGGCTTATTTTGTGATCCGTTTTTTAATGCCCCAGTCCCCTGATTTGTTTACTGTAAACCTAACCAGGATAATAAACCTTGTCCTGTCAAATATTCGATGGCTAATACTAATAAAAAGCCAACCATAGCAGCACGACCGTTTAACCGTTCTGCGTAATCGTTAAAACCAAATTTAGGATCTTCGAGTTTTGGGGTTTCGGTGGGTTGGGTAGATGGTTCACTCATAGATTTTTTCTGTAATTATTTTGTTTACATTTGTTTACCTTACCAATTTAGCGCAAAGGGGAGAAATCCTTAACTAATTTCCTCCCCTCTTCTTCGCTTTAGTTGGTCAAGTTAGTGTGACCACTTATATTGCCTTCTAGTCTCGGCTATTAATAGCGATAAGAAGACGCAGAATGAAGATAAACAGATTAATGTAGGTGAGATACATTGAAAGGGCAGCCGGAATATACTGCTCGTCTTTATAAGTACGAGGCAGGATGTAAAAATCCACTACCGCAGCCCCAACGAATAGCAAAACGCCTAATGCAGAAATAGCGATTTCTAGCCAGCTAGGGGTATAAATACCGAAAAGACTGAAGATTAACTCACCAAAAACTACTACTAATAAGGCAACCATCCCTAAACCCATAGTTTTGGTCAAAGCCATACCATCTTGATCCGATAGATTAGACCCCACACTACGGGCAAAAACGAAGGTAATGCCACAGCCTAAAGCGGCGATCTCAATTCCTTGTCCACCTACTCCTTGGGTTCTCAAGGCTAGATAAACTAAGCCACTGAGGGTATAACCGGACAAAAGGCTATACAAAGCTAATAAGGGTAAAGCAACGCTGTTGTTGCCTTGTTCTGCAATATTACGGGCAACAAAAAACAGAATAAAGTTTAAAGCGATCGCTACAAAGAAAGTAGGAAAAAATAGATTAGGGAAAGACTCAATCACCCCTAACCCTCCGTAGGTTCCCACTGCAGTTAGCACTAACCCACCCCCAACAAAGGGCAAAGCGTTAGCGATAACATTAGGTCCAATAAGATTTTGACCTTGGGCCTCGCGAATAGCATCACGAAAGTTACTGGTATTACTCATAGATTCTCTCTCTATTGCTACAACAGACAACCTAAACAACTACTTATGTTTTATAGCTGAAAATTCACAGCATTGGCTAGTAAAGAATACCGAATACGGAAATTGATCAAAATTAACAGTTGGTAAAGTACATGGGAGTCAATCTGCGTATTTGTGCAGATTAATCTTAGAGAAGTGTCAAAGATTTCCGTGTAATACCGATAGTAGGGAATTTCTCTGAGAACGAAAATAAGGACATATAGACAAGATTCCTTAGTAGGATTTTTAACCTATCAACAGTAATTAGCCAAAGCTTGGCCCAAGCTGCTCTGTTAGGAACGTTTACTTAACCCAATTTCATTATTATTTTTTCCCTTTTAAAATTTTTGGACGTACAATCATGACACATTATAACCAAGGAACTAAGAAGAAATATATAGATAGCATGGAGCTTTTAAGTGCTTATGCCCGTAATCCTTCTTTAAAGTTACGCAATCAACTGGTAGAGTGTAATTTAGGCTTAGTGCGTCAAGTTGCCCATCGCATTAGTCGCCAATGTTCAGAACCCTACGAAGATTTAGAACAGATTGGTTACATAGGTTTGATTCGTGCTATCGAACGTTTTGATCCTCAACAGGGTTGTGCCTTTAGTTCTTTTGCCATTCCCTATATTCGCGGAGAAATGCTCCATTATCTTCGGGATAAAGGTAGTGTGATGAGAATTCCCAGAAGATGGCAAGAACTGCACAACAAAGGTAAAAAAGTTCGTAAACAATTGACAGCAACTCTCGAACGTTCTCCTCTAGATTGGGAAGTCGCTGATGCTCTCCAAGTTCCCCTAGAAGAGTGGAACGAATGCCAACTAGCACTGCAAAACCGTCTCTTGGTGAGTTTAGATGCAACCATTAACCAAAGTGTAGATTGTTCTCTCAGTTTTGGAGATACTTTGCCAGATCAACACTATCAAGCTAAACAAAAGTTAGAAGAAGATCGTTTACAATTACAACGGGCTTTGAGTCAACTAGAAGACAAAACTAAGGCTGCCATAGAATGTGTCTTTCTGCACGAACTTCCTCGCAAAGAGGCAGCTAAACAAATTGGGATTAGTCCCATGACAGTGACACGCCATCTAAAAAAAGGGATTCAACAATTAGGCTCGTTATTAGAACCCCAAGTGGCTTAGGATATGGTTAAAGCTATTTTAAGTAGATGAGAAAGATCCTAGTTAGGACTTTCTTATCTACTGAGGTTAGTGTAAGCATGGATCACCTGTTGTGCGATCGCAGACCAACTATATTTATCTTTCACTAATTGATAAGCTTTTTTTCCTTTTTCTGCTCTCATTTCAGGGGATATTATAGCTGTTTCTAGAGCTTCTGTTAAAGCAGAAACTTCTAAGGTTGTTACCCAACCAGCATCATACTCTTTAACATCAGGATAAATATAAACCCCTTCAGAAATCACAACAGGAGTCCCCACAGCCATTGCTTCTGCTACTGCAATACCAAAATTTTCGTAGTAAGAAGGCAAAACAAAAAGGTCTGCATCTTGTAGTAAACCTAGTTTTAAATCTCCTTTGACAAACCCTGTAATAGTTGTGTATTTACCTAAAGAAGAATCATCAATTTTTTGTTTTATACTCTCTTCATATACAGGATCTTGAGGATTAGAACCAGCTAAAACTAAATGAAATTTAATTCCTTTTTCAATCAATTTTTCTGTTGCTTCGATTAAAAAATTTAAACCCTTTTTAGGATCAATGCGAGACATAAATAATAGTAAAGGAATATCATTAGCAATCCCTAAACTATTTCTAGTTGCTCCTTTTTGGGGCAAACTATCAGGAATATTAACCCCCAAAGGAATAACTAAATCTTGTGTACTTACACCATAACGATAGGAAATATTAGCTTCTTCTTTTGTTGTAAAATGTATAGCACCAGAACCATTAATATTAGGGCGTTCTAGAAGGTTGCCATAAATTTGCTTCAAACGTCGTTTTTTCTTGAGATCGGCAGGATCGAGGGTTCCTAATGGTCGTAGAATGTACGGTAATTTCTGATACCTAGCAACGGTTGCTGCGGCTGTGGTTACAGGGGAAAATAAGGCGTGACAATGAGCAATATCGTAATTTTTCCCGTGTTTATTCAACCATTGCAACAGAGGAAAAGAAAACTTATAACGACGAAACGGAGAACAAGGAAAATAGATAATTTTGTAACCTTCTTGTTCAATAGGAACCCCTAAAGGAACATCTAGAGGTGCTTGTCCTGTGTCTCCATTAGAATTAGTGGTTAAGATAGTAACATCGATCCCTGCCTTAGCTAAAGCAGCAGAAAGACCCAAAACCATTTGAGACGGACCACCATAAATTAAAGATATGGATGGGACAATTTGTAGAACTTTCATAAATGATACGCTGATGATGCACCGATTTTATCATTTATCTCCATATCTATTAATGTTTCTATGATTGACTATATCTTTCTAATTTACTAAAACATTTAATTATGAAAGCTTACCAAATAATCCAATTATACCAAGCGGGAGAGCGCAACTTTCAAAGCTTAAACTTGCGGGGCGCAAATTTGAAGGGACAAGACTTATCAGGAGCAGATTTTAGTTATTGTGATATTCGAGGCACAAATTTTAACCGAGCTAACCTAACAAATACAAAATTTATTGGTGTCAAAGCAGGATTAAAGACGATATGGTTCCTTATTTTTTTTGTATACACTTTACTATTAATGTTTGTATCTGGTAGTTTTTCTGGATTGATAGGCTTCTTAATTTCTCTTCTATTTAATCCCAACTTCGAGCATCAAATAGCATCATGGTCTAGCTTGATTTTTTTAATATTTTTTAGTGTAATTACTTATCGAAAAAGTTTCGGTACGGGAATTATTAGTGGAGCATTCATATTAACTTTAATTTTAGCTATATCTTTGTCTAAAATTAAATATTTCCCCTTGGGTATTGCTCTAGTAGAAACCGAATGGATTGGTTCATCTATCATTCTAATAATAATAGCAGTAGGAACTTTATCTATTGCTTTGAGTATGGCTAGAGCTATAGATATGATAGGTGTCTTTGCTCTAGTTTTATTATCAATTGTCTTCTTTGGTGGAGTAAGTTTTATTGCTGTCGCCTCACCTTCATCATTACCTATAGTTGGAATTGTAGTTATCGGTTTATTTGCTTTAGGATACTTTGTAAATAAGAGGAGTTTTAGACATGAAACGATAGATTCTTGGTTACGTCAATTTGCTATTGATTTTCTCTATTTTGGTGAAACTTCTTTTTATAAAGCGAATCTGACTGATGCAGATTTTACAGACGCAATACTTAAAAATACCAATTTTAATCGAGCTATTTTAATTCGTACTTGTTTTAAAGATACAGTCAAATTAAATATTGCTAAAGTCGGAAAAACAATTTTAGCTGATCCCACTATTAGAAATTTATTAATTAATCCTAGTAATGGTGATTCTATTAATTTATTCAAAGCTAATTTAAGAGGGGCTAATCTTAATGAAGCTAATTTACAATATGCTAATTTAAAGCAAGCAGATTTAAGTCAAGCTAGTTTACAATATGCCAATTTAGGCGATGCTAACTTAACTGAAGTCAATGCAGTTGAAACCGATTTTAGTAATGCCTATTTAACAGGTGTTTGTTTAGAAAACTGGAATATTAATTCCACAACTCGCTTAGATCATATTGATTGTCAGTATATCTATCTTTTAAATAATCAAAAAGAACGTCGTCCCAGTAGTGGAGAATTTAAACCAGAAGAATTTACCAAATTATTTGAAGAAGTTTTTGATACTGTTGATTTAATTTTTAGTAATGGCATTGACTGGAAAGCATTTATAGAAACCATGAAAACGGTGCAAGTACAAAATGAAGACATACCTTTAGAAGTTTCAAGTATTGAAAATAAAGGAGATGGTATTTTTGTAGTTAAAGTCAAACTTCCTCCCGATAAGGATAAAGAAAAAATACATCAATATTTTCAGGAAATTTATCAGCATAAATTAGAAGCAGTTGAAGCTAAATATAAAGCAATGCTAAAGGCAAGAAATGCTGAAATTAATATTTATCGTCAGCAAAGTATTGACATCATGGAACTAGTTAAAATTATGGCTAATAGACCAATATCACTTGAAGCAAAAGCAATTACAAATTCTTCTCCCATTAACATTCGTGATATTAGTAATGATAATGCTGTTATTCAACAAGCTAATGAAAATACCATCAAAATAGGTAAAGAAATAATAAAAGAGAAGATGTTGAATTATGAGTATATTCAGAGATTTCTTGAACAAGCAGGAGCAATAAATAAGGGTGATTCATTAATAGAAGTAACTGATATCACAGGAAAATTATCATCTTATACTCCCTTTTATGTGATGTTTCTAGAAACTCCTAAAGAGTCAGATATAAGTGATTTCAAAAAAGTTAGTGAAAATCTAAAAAATAATCAATCAGAAAAAATCGCCATACTAGCCTATGAAAACCTACAAGATACTATATGTAAAATGGAAATAGCAAAGTTAAGATTACAGTCTAATTTTATTGTTATTCCTATTCCTCTAGCGTCTATTAAAGAAGCTTTAATTAAATCTACTTCACCAGGATTATTAGCCGAATATGTAGAACGTTATTTACAAGGGGCCGATTTTTTAAAAGATCGTAATGCTATTGGTGATACCCTTTGTTTTTATGGTCGTCATCACTTTTTAAATGCTCTTGAACAAGACCTTTCCCGATGTCAAGGAATTGCTCTTTTAGGCATCCGAAAATCGGGTAAAACATCTGTTTTGCTTCAATTAAAGCTTTCGATGCAAAAGCATCCTATTATTCATATTGATCTCCAACCTTACGGGGGATATTCTTATGGGGTTAAACTATTTAATGAAATATTAAAACAACTTCAGGACTTACTAAATAAATCGTCGCCTGATAATAATTTCGTTGTGGAATTATTTGATGTAAATTCCCTTGCAAAAGAGATAACAGACCAGTTTATTGAAAAGTTTTGTAAATTAGCCCAAATGTTAGAAGAAAATAACTATAATATTCCTGTTGTTTGTTTCTTAGATGAAATTGATAGAATATTTCCTACCGAAAGCGATCCTGTAGAAAAAGTAGAAGAATTTAATGCTTTCTTTGGTGCATTACGTCAGTTAAGCCAAACCCAAAAGAAACTTTCATTGTTAGTTGCTGATGTACATCCTGACTTTAATCGTGTGAACATCTGGACTCAGTGGAATGTTCCTACAAATCCTGTTTTTCAGTTTTTTAAAGAGATTCATATTCAACCTTTTGCCTTACAAGAAACCAAAACTATGTTAACTGAAATTGGTAAATTTATGGGTGTTGAATTTGAGCCAGAAATTTTAGATATAATTCATCAAGAAAGTGGTGGTCATCCTTTTATTGCGCGACAAATTGCTAGTATGATCTATCACAAAGCGGAAAAACAAGAGAAAGAAGAGAATAACTTATTAAAACTTATTACTAATTCATCGTCTGAACCCTACCTGAAACGAATTTTAAAGTATTCCGATAGTTTAAAAATTTATTTTCAACAAAATATCTGGGATGATTTAAACAAACGAGATTTCACCACAGCTATGGCCATTTTACGTTTGTTGGCTTGCAATAATACTTTAACTGAACCGATAATAGAAGAGGCTTTACTAACTCGACTTAATGGGCAGTGGAGAACATCCCAATTTTGTATATTAGCCTTTTTAAGAGGTGCTGAAAGACTTGCTATCTGTTTACTTGAGGGTATGGTTTTACAAAAATGGGACGCTCCTGAACAATATTTTACAAGCGATTGTGAGTCAGCTTTGCTATGGTTAGAGAATGCAGGATTGATTAAACAAAATCAATCTGAGCAGGAAATAAGCCATAGTCTACAAGTTGAATTAATGTCAAGTTGGTTAAAAAGGCAAATGAAAAAAGATGAGAGAAAAAAATGGTCTATCCCTTCGAGAACTTTAGAGTAGGTATTAGTGATCCCCGTTTTTTCTTCGGACGTGAAGATGTTATTTCAGAAGTAATTAATTCTCCTTTTCAAGTCCGAGTGTTGATGGGAGGCAGACGATTAGGAAAAACCAGTGTTCTTAATGCTATTCGCTGGCGTTTATTAGAACTTGATGATCAAGTAGGAGTACGCGCTTTACCTGTCCTTTTCAATCTACAACAAGAGCGGCCTACCAGTCTTGATAATTTTCGTTATCTGCTTATCCAACGTTTAAAAGAAACGATTCAAAATCCTCAACAAGAAGAAGGTTTTGATTTAGCTAAAATTTATCGACGCTTTCTCCGAAATAGACCGGATATTGCGGTCAATTTTGGGGTATTGAAAGCAAATATGCCTAATCCTGGGAAGGATCAATCTTTAGATCATGAATACTTTTCACAGGGTTTAAGTAATATTATTAAAAATCTACAAAATAATCATGATTGTCGGGGAGTTTGCTTTTTATTCGATGGTGCTGAGTATCTAGTTAAGCAAACTTGGGCTAATGATGCTTGTAGTTATTTACGTTCTCTTAAAGATACTACTAACCTAGCGATTAAACCCTTTTTAGGATTATTTCTTTCAGGTTATAGAGATTTAAAAGATTATCATCAAGCTGTAAGTTCACCCCTGTTTAATATTGCAGATATTCAATGGCTTGGTGTATTATCTGCCTCAGACACAGAGAAATTAATTAGATATCGTTGTCAACCTTATAAGGAACAGTTGACAGATGACGATATTAATAAGATTATAAATTTAGTATTAGAGTGGGGAGGATGTCATCCTTACTTAAGCAATCAAATGTTAAATATTATTCTTGATAGTAAAGAAAAAGAAAAAGCAATTTCTGATGAATATTTAACTCGTAGTTTAATTAAACAGCATCGTAAAAGAGAATTTACTGCTTGGTGGGATGAAGATGTACATTCTTATGGTTTTGGGGAATTAGAACAAAAGGTTTATCGAGCTTTACTTGAAGAAAATCAAGCAACCGCAGAAATATTAGTAGAAAATATTAACTTAAGTTTGAATGATATTGAAGACGCTCTAACCGTTTTGGCTGGAACAGGTGTTATCCACCAGTTAGATTATGAAACTTATAAAATTGGGTCAAAGTTATTTTCTCAATGGGTTATAGATGAAAAATGTAATTCTCAATGCCAAGAAGCTTAATATTGATGAGCAAATATTGACTTTCTGAACAGAATTTGACAAAAAGGACAAGATAGATGATGCTTATTACCCAGATAGAATAGGCTCAATTAAACAGTTACGGCAGAGGGATGACTTACCAGCGCGTATTACTCAAACTTAGCGGTGAAGCCCTAATGGGAAACCTGGGCTATGGCATTGACCCCAAAGTCGTGGCCGACATTGCTCAAGAAATCAAAGATGTCACTGATCATGGCATTCAACTAGCGGTTGTTGTAGGGGGAGGCAACATCTTTAGAGGTGTGAAAGCAGCCTCAGCAGGCATGGATCGGGCAACCGCAGACTATGTGGGTATGATTGCCACCGTTATGAATGCCATGACGTTGCAAGATGCCCTGGAACAAATAGGGGTTCCCACCAGGGTGTTAACGGCGATCGCCATGCAGGAAGTGGCTGAACCCTATATCCGTCGTCGTGCCATCCGTCATCTAGAAAAGGGACGGGTTATCGTTTTTGGGGCGGGTTCAGGAAATCCTTTTTTTACCACGGATACCACAGCCGCTCTCAGGGCAGCAGAAATCGACGCAGAGGTAGTTTTTAAGGCGACTAAGGTGGATGGAGTCTACGACTGCGATCCCCACCTCAATCCTGAAGCTCGTCGCTATGAAAGCTTAACCTATAGCCATGTGTTGACACACGATTTACGGGTGATGGATGGGACGGCCATTGCCCTTTGTAAAGAAAATGATATCCCGATCATTGTCTTTAATCTCTCTGTCCCAGGCAATGTTATTCGAGCTATCAAAGGCGAAAAAGTTGGAACCATTGTAGGAGGTTTCTGTGATGTTAGATGACCTTAAAGAAAATATGAAAAAGTCCGTTGAGTCTACTCAGCGATCGTTTAATACCATTCGTACGGGGCGAGCGAATCCTGCTATCTTGGATAGGGTGACAGTGGATTATTATGGCACGGAAACCCCTTTAAATCAATTAGCCAATATCAACACCCCAGAGGCTACCATGATTATGATTCAGCCCTATGATAAGGGGAGTATGGGACAAATTGAAAAGGCTATCCAGATGTCCGATGTGGGATTAACCCCTAATAACGATGGCCAGGTGATTCGCCTCAATATCCCTCCTTTAACAGAGGAAAGACGCAAAGATTTGGTTAAATTAGCCAGTAAAATGGCAGAAGAAGGTAAGGTGGCTATTAGAAATATCCGCCGTGATGCCATCGATGATGTACGTAAGCAAGAAAAAAATAGCGACATTTCTGAAGATGAATCTCGCGGTCTCCAAGACGATATTCAAAGGATAACCGATCAATTTACTAAAAAAATTGATGAGATATTAGCAACCAAAGAAAAGGATATTATGACAGTTTAGTTAGGAACATTATTAACCTGTTCCCTATCAACATTACAATAGTAATTAACCCCATAGGATCAATGCACCTATGGGTTATTTAATCGGGTTCATATTTTTTATAGTTACCTGAGTTCCATATCTATTAAAGAAGGAGTCAAAATACAGGATTCAGGAGTCAGGGGTTCCTTTTCTCTCCTGACTCCTTGCCCCGAAAGAGAGATAAAAAGCGATCGCCAAAAACGACTAATAAAGCTTATTGAAATTTTAAACAAAAGGTTATCAAATCTTAGATTATTCTTTACCTTATCTTTATTTAAAGTTGGGAAAATAACAGTCATTAATGACTAAAGTGGGACATCCCTGGCCATAGCAAAAATGTACCCCATAGTCTTGATTAAAAACAAATATTGACAACAAACATTTATGACAATTGAGCTTGAATTTTTAGGACGTTTCTCCACAGGAGTTTTTGACGAAGGAGCAGCAGAAATTACTGCTTACGATTCGACAACACAAAGACTCTTTGTAGTAAATGCTGATGCAGGAATTATCGATGTTTTAGATATCAGTAATCCCAATAATCCTGTTATTGCCACAACAAATGGAGGAGATGAGATAAGAATTGATTTGTCAGATGCAACCCTTCCCCAAGGTTTTACCGTCGGAGGGATTAACAGTGTTGCAGTGAGCAATGGAGTGATTGCGATCGCAGTGGAAGCAGACGGTACCGCAGACAACGGTTTAGCTGTGTTTTACACCGTAGGAACCACTGATACTGCTCCAGGTTTCCTCAGTGCGGTAGAAGTGGGTGTGTTACCCGACATGGTAACCTTTACCCCTGATGGAAGCAAAGTATTAACCGCCAACGAAGGGGAACCGAGTGACGATTACAGCGTTGATCCAGAAGGTTCCGTAAGTATCATCGATATCTCTGGTGGTGTAGGAACCATAACCCAAGCCAACGTTACCACAGCCGGTTTTACCCAGTTTAACGACCAAATAGAGAGCCTTCGGGGTCAAGGGGTTCGTATTTTTGGACCAGGGGCAACCGTAGCAGAGGATCTCGAACCAGAGTACATTGTCGTTTCTTCCGATTCTGAGACAGCTTATGTTAGCTTACAGGAAAACAACGCCCTTGCGGTTGTGGATCTCACCAGCAACGAAATAACGGAGATTGTTCCTTTAGGTTTTAAAGACCAAAGTTTAGGCCCCACCCTAACAACATCCTTTTTTGAAACAGAAGAATTACCCGTTATTGGCACAAGTCAAGCTCAAGGAGATATTCGCTTAAGCGGTTTCTCCGGTTTGTACTTTGAAGGAATTAACCCTGAGAACGGGAACTTACAATTTATCACCCATCCCGATTTAGGACCGAGCCAAACCGGCAACGCAGACATAGATGGAGATGGGACAGAAGAGCGTGTTCGCACCTATCTCTTACCAGACTTGCAACCCCGTTTTGTTCGCTTTGAGTATAACCCCAACGATGGGGATCTCAGTTTCATTGAGGAAGTGCTGCTCACCGATCAAAGTGGCAACCCTCTTAGCGGACGGCCTAACCTGGAAAGTGACGACACAGGACGAATTCCCATCGACGAACAGGGAAATATCTTAGCATTTGACCCTTTGGGTGCTGATCTAGAAGGGATCGTACGCGCTCCAGATGGCACCTATTGGCTTAACGACGAGTATCGCCCCGCTATTTACCATTTTCAGACCGATGGCACCCTAATAGAACGTTATGTTCCCCAAGGTTTACCTCCAGAAGTAGGAAACGGCGTATTTCCCGAAGTTTATAACCAACGTCGGGCTAATCGAGGTTTTGAAGCTATTGCCTATCAAGATGGCAAGGTTTACGCCTTTATTCAAACCCCTATTAATAACCCCGTATCTCAAGAAACCTCCACCATCCGCATATTAGAATTTGACCCTGCCACCGAAACCGTGACAGGGGAATATCTGTACATTCAAGACGATATGGGTGGTGGTAGCGACAAGATTGGAGATGCAGCCGCCCTCAACCAAATTGGGGAATTTTTAGTGATTGAGCGGGATTCCGGTTTTGGTCCAGATTCCGTGAAAAACATCTATCGCATCGATTTAGCCAACGCCACCAACGTTTTAGACATCACCCTAGAAGAAGGGGAAACATTAGAAGGATTATCCCCTGAAGAATTAGACGCGAGAGGTATCGAAGTTGTTACCAAAGAACTCTACGCAGACTTAGCAGAGTTGGGTTACACCTTCACCGACAAACCAGAAGGGTTAGCAGTGGTGGATGCTGACACCGTAGCTGTAATCAACGATAACGACTTTGGGGAAACAGGAGTCCCCATTGGCTTAGGGTTGCTTAATCTCAGTAACGGACTTGATCCTAGCGACAGAGACGATGCTATTGATATTCGACCGGTACCCGTGTTGGGGATGTATCAACCGGATGCGATCGCCTTATTTAACACCCTTGGGGAAGATTTAATCATCACCGCTAACGAAGGGGATGCCAGAGATTACGATACCTTTAGCGAAGAAGCAAGGGTGGATGACTTGGTACTCGATCCAGTTGCTTTCCCCAACTTCCGAGAATTACAACAAGAAACTAACCTGGGACGCTTAGAAGTTACCACCGTTAACGGTATCAGTTCAGCGGATGTCTTTATTGCCAATCTGTCCGGGGATCAAACCGATGCTATAGGAGACGCTGTTTTACGCTTAAATGAGGCAGGAACCGCCCTCACCTACAACATTAAGTTAGAAGGGATCGACGTTGGGGCCTTCTTTGGTACACCTCAAACCGAGGATACAGGGGATGACTTACAGGGTTTAGACTTCAATAATGCAGACAGTGGACAAAATGGCCCCATTGTCTTCGGTATCCTCAACGGAACTCAAGAAGATGACCTAGAAGTTAGCTACAACGCCGATGGTTCCGTTACCTTAGTGGGAGCGTGGGAAGTTAGCGACAACGCTAACCAACCTTTAAGCGACTTTGTGGATGCCCTACGGAATGCAGAAGACGGTGCCGAAGTTCCCCTATATCTCAACGTTCAAACGGAGGAATTTCCTGCCGGTGAAATTCGGGGACAACTAACCGAAACTACCGCCTACAGCGAAATTTACGCCTATGGAGGTCGTTCTTTCTCCATTTGGGATACTAGCGGTAATCTCCTCTTTGACAGTGGCACCCAACTGGAAGCTATCACCGCCGAAGCTTTCCCCGAGTTCTTCAACTCCGACAACGACGAGAACACCTTTGAAACCCGTAGCGATGCCAAAGGACCCGAACCCGAAGGAGTCGCGGTAGGAGAAATCAACGGTACACCCTACGGTTTCATTGGTTTAGAGCGTGTTGGGGGAATTGTAGTTTACGATCTCACCAATCCCTTTAAACCAGAATTTATCCAATACATCAATGAACGGGATTTCACCGTTGCCACTCAGTTAGGAGACGATTCTACCAACCCTGCTGTGGGAGATTTAGGCCCAGAAGGCCTTGTGTTTATTGCAGCCGAGGACAGTCCCACCGGTCAACCTTTACTTGCAGTGGGTAATGAAGTCAGTGGCACAACCTCCATCTTTGGCATCAATATTGACGCAGAACCCCTCCCAGATGAGGCACCTATCTACGATATCCAGGGTGAAGGGCATATTTCCCCGTTCCTCGGTGCAACTGTTAATACTTCTGGTATTGTTACGGCAGTAGATTCCAACGGTTTCTATGTCCAAGATCCCACTGGAGATGGTAACGATGCAACCTCCGATGCTTTGTTTGTTTTCACAGGTGGTGATCCTGGGGTTATTGTAGGAGATGTGCTTTCACTGACAGGAGAAGTTAGTGAGTTTACCCCAGGTGGTTTAGATACAGGGAACCTGTCCATTACCCAGATGGCTTTTCCTGATATCGTTGGTCTTGATGTTGTTCTTCCACTCCCTGATCCCGTCATTCTCGGTTCTGATGGACGTTTACCCCCCACAGAAATCATCGACAACGACAATTTTGCTTTCTTTGACCCCGATGAAGATGGCATCGACTTCTACGAAAGTTTAGAAGGGATGTTAGTAACCATTCCCGAAGCAACAGTAGTGGGACCCACTAATCGTTTTGGGGAAGTTTTAGTTATTCCTGAAGGTTTAGAGGCCACTGGATTAAGTGAAAATGGTACTCTTAATATCTCTCCCGATGACTTTAACCCGGAACGCATTCAAATCGCTGATGATTCCACACTAAGTCCCTTTGATACCCCTGATGTGGGTGTTGGGGATATTGTGCGGGATGTGACTGGGGTTTATAGCTACAGTTTCGGTAGTCCTGAAATTCTCTTTACCGAAGAGTTGACGGTTGAAAGGCTTATTCGTGACACGGCCATTCCTTCTACTGGAGTAGTTGGTACAGATACCCGTTTAACTGTTGCTGCTTACAACGTCCTCAACTTAGATCCTAACGACAACGATGGGGACACAGATGTGGCCGATGGTCGCTTTGCTGCGATCGCCTCCCAAATCGTTGAAAACCTACTAAATCCCGATATTATTGCCCTACAAGAAATTCAGGACAATAGTGGTTCAGCAGATGATGGTGTAATTGCGGCGGATCAAACCTTACAATTGCTCATCGATGAGATTGCGGCCATTAGCAATGTTACCTACGAATTCTTGGATAATCCTTTTATTGGGGATGACACCAACGGTGGACAACCAGTGGGCAACATCCGCAACGCTTTCTTATACAACCCCGAACGAGTTAGCTTTGTCGAAGATTCTCTAGATACAGTAGTCGATCCGGTTGACCAACAAAGCAACCCTGCTAACCCCTTCTTTGATAGTCGCCTACCCTTAGTTGCTGACTTTACCTTCAATGGGGAAGAAATTACCGTCATCAATAATCACTTTTCCTCCAAAGGGGGAAGTTCTCCTCTATTTGGTGCTAAGCAACCAGCCACTCAGCGTCAAAATGACCCGGCGGTTAACGGTAGCTTGGATGAGCGTATTAACCAGGCAAATGCTGTGAGCTCCTACGTTGAGGGTATTCTGGCTGCCGAACCTGATGCCAAGATTATTGCAGCCGGTGACTTCAACGAGTTTGAATTTATTGAACCCTTAGAAATCCTTGAATCTAACTTAGTTAACCTCACCAACACCTTACCTGAGAATGAACGTTACACTTTTATTTTTGAAGGTAATTCTCAATCTTTGGATCACATTTTAGTCACTCCTAACTTGGTCGAAACCGCCCAGTTTGAAATCCTCAATACAAACTCAGAGTTTCCTGCTTCTGAGCAGGCGAGCGACCACGATCCCTTGATTGTTGGGATACAACCTGTTGAGGTTGAACCCCAGTTCACCCTAGAACTGCTCCACGCAGGAGATCAAGAAGGATCATCCCAAGCAGTAAACGACGCTCCTAACTTCTCTGCGGTACTAAACGCCCTCAGAGCAGAAGACATAGGTAACGATGGTCTAGAAGACAACACCTTGGTACTTTCTTCCGGTGATGCCTTTATTCCAGGTGTCTTTTTTGATGCCTCAGAAGCGGTTTACGGTTCAGGGGGAATAGCTGATATCCAAATTCAAAACGAGTTGGGATTTGATGCCATAGCCCTTGGTAACCACGAGTTTGACCTGGGGACAGGGGTATTAGCCGGCTTAATCGATGGCTCTGCACCTGGAGAAATCCTCGGCGCAGATTTTACTGGAACTAACTTCCCCTACCTCTCTACTAACCTGGACTTCTCCACCGATGAAAACTTAGCCGGTTTGGAGGTTCCTGGTGGCCAAGCTCCCCAACCCAACAGCATTACATCTTCCACAGTTATTGATGTCAATGGGGAAAATATCGGTGTTATTGGTGCCACAACCCCCACCCTTGGCATTATCGCTTTTCCTGGGAATGTGGGCATTTCACCCAGTCCTTTTGGCTCTAACCCCACAGAAGCAGAACTAGATGCTCTAGCCAGCGAAATTCAGCTAGAGGTGGATAGCTTGTTGGCAGATAACCCAGACATGAATAAGGTGATTCTGTTGGCTCATATGCAGCGAATTGCCATCGAGGAAGCCTTAGCAGAACGTCTGGAGAACGTGGATATCATCGTTGCTGGTGGTTCTAACACCCGTCTCTTTGATGAAAACGATCGCCCCAGAGATGATGATTCTATCCAAGGAGAATATCCTAATTTCATCACCAACGCCGGTGGCACCACAACCGCACTGGTTAACACCGATGGTAGCTATAAATATGTCGGTCGTCTAGTTATTGACTTTGATGAGGATGGTAACATCATCCCCGAAAGCTACGATCCTGAAGTTTCTGGAGCTTATGCAACGGACGATCAAGGAGTAGCGGATCTCAACGCGGCTGAATTGGTTGATCCAGAAATTCAACAAATCGCCGATGCGATCGCAGGGCAAATCATCGAAACAGAATCCAACGTCTTTGGTATTTCTGAGGTATTCCTCAACGGGAACCGTTCTGGTGGCCCCCTCGACGGTGTTCGTACCCAAGAAACCAACCTAGGCAACCTAACTGCTGATGCTAACCTAGTTGAAGCTCAGGAAATTGACCCAACGGTGGTAGCATCCCTTAAAAACGGTGGTGGTATTCGCGCCTCCATTGGTTCAACTGTTGTTCCTCCTGGTGGAACCGAAGCAGTACGAATTCCTAACGAAGCTATCGTAGTGGATGGTGAGGTGGTTAAGCCGGAAGGAGGTATTAGTCAAAACGACATCCAAACAACCTTAGCGTTTAACAATGGTTTGACCCTACTTACCCTCACTAAGCAGGAACTGGTAGCTGTTCTAGAACACGGTATCAGCGTGCTTCCCGAGGTATCTGGTCGCTATGGTCAAATTTCTGGCATTAAGTTTTCCTTTGATCCAGACTTACCTACAGGCGATCGCATCCAAAATGCGGCTATCGTTGACGAAAACGACGAAATTGTGGCTGAATTGGTAGTGGATGGGGAATTTGCTGGCGACGCAACCCAAGAATTCCGCATTGTCACCCTCGATTTCTTGGCTACCCCACGTTTTGACGAAAATGGCAACTATACCGGTGGCGGCGATGGCTATCCTTTCCCCAATACCAACACTGATCCCGAAGTCGGCCAAGTTGCTGATCCTGATGTGATTGCACGGGTTAACCTTGTCCAACTGGAGCAAGAAGGGGTTACCACTGGTGACGCTACCTTTGCTGATGATGGTACGGAACAGGATGCTTTAGCAGAGTACCTGTTTGATAACTTCTTAGAAACCCCATTTTCCCAAGAAGATACCACAGAGGAATTGGATCAGCGTATCCAGAACCTCAATTTACGTGAGGATGATATTTTCCCCGATGTTGACTCTGTTTTTGAGCCTGTATTTGGTTCATTGGATGGGGACACCTTTGACGTGGATGGCCGCGACCAACTGGTGTTTGCTGGTGCCATGAACGACCTCATCGATACTACTGAGAGCGATGGTGGCAACCGCGTTTATGGACAGTCAGGGGATGATCAATTGATTTTGGGAAGTAGAGGCGATCGGGCTTTAGGGGGTTCCGGAGACGATCAATTATTCCTTCTCGGTGGAGATAACACCGTTACTGGTGGTGCCGGTGCCGATCAATTCTGGATCGCCAATGCAGAGATTCCCGAGTCTGCTAACACTATTACGGACTTTGAGTTAGGTGTTGATGTCTTGGGTGTTGCTGGTTTGGGTATCGGGTTTGAGGATTTAATACCAAATCCGCTCTTGTTATACCCTTTATAAGCTAGAATAGGCAGATGTCT
>NZ_JARVCN010000407.1:0-2581 GCF_038442745.1 Crocosphaera sp. Alani8 | reverse complement strand
ATCATTGGTTAGTTGCCCCTCCTTTTGGGGTGATGTTTTGAGAAAGGCGATCGCTCACCCTCGTAAAGTTGGCGGTCGCTTTTCTTATGTTTTTATAGTAAAGCACAACTTAGTGGGTGTCAAGTGAGAGCAGATGGGTTATAATAATATGTAGCGTTTCATGTTATACGTTTTAGGAGAAAAAATGATTAAAGCGACACCTATGAAGGTAACGAAGACAGTTGAAAAAGAAGTCCCCAATTTGGGAAAGCGTATTTATGAAGCCAGGATGAGGGATAGGCGTGCGCTAACTCAACTTTGCGGGCTTGTGGGAATGTCAACTCAGAATTGGTACAGGATAGAGTCAGAAAGGCAATCTGTACCAATTGAGACTCTTAGAAAAATGGAAAAAGCTCTCGGTATTGATTTGGGAGTAAGTTTTGATGATTAAATTAGGTCCTATCGTGAGGTAGGGAAGCCCGCGCTGTACCTACTGGATCAGCGTCGGGAGGAGTGTCACAAGATTCGAGAAAATTATTGATTGCTAACACGGCACAACAATTTGAACTCCTTAGTCCCACAGAACTTGGTACTCGGTTAAAGAAGAGTGCGATCGCAGCTTAAAATTTGCCCCTCTTAACCACCCAAGGGGACAAAGCATCAATCACTCATTCACTAATAGCTATGCTTTTGCGTTTAAGCATAGAGTTAGCTGGATATTCAATTAAGTCAAAAAAGAAAAGTTGGAGATGCTTTTCTCGTGTCCACCACTGGTTAAAACTAGCAAGACAACAATGGAGATGCTGTAAAGGTCACTGAAAGAGTTTCTTCACTGCAAGAGGCACTACGAGCGGCTTTGAGCCGGCATCCAACAAAAAAAATCAATTTCTTCTATCATAGTTGTCTTCTCTAGTATTTTCCAAATGGTCATGACAAATAAGCATCTCCAGTAGTACACAAACACTGGAGAAAATCATGAACAACGTCAATGAGCAACACCGCAACGAATGGGTTAAAGGTTCCGCAGTAGCACCCTCAATCGTATATTTGAACGTCAGATCGCTGATCAACACCGATACCTTTGACTTCCTACTCTACTCAGAAAAGGTATCCCGCCGAAATGATGGAAGGATCAACAATGGAACGTTGAAAGCCAATGCCCATTTAGAATTAGGGGGATGGGGAGTCAACGCTATAGATCCAGAAACAGGTGAAGACCAATTGTGGGGACAACTTAAACCCAACACCCCTAAAGTCGGCAAAGATGGGAAAACTAGAAAATATGAAGTCCCACCATTTGAACCGGTGCAACCAATTTGCCTTAAAGTCTCCCATAAGATTGGGTTAAAAGTAGCCAAAAAAGCAGGTTTATTGAAAGAATATAGAGAAAGGATTAGAGAACAATGGATACTGACCGAGGGGATAACATATAAGGAATTTCTACGGTTAAAAGATAAGTTATTCTGGAAGTGGGTAAAGGACAACCCACAAATACCCCTCTCAGTAGTAGAAGGTGTTAAAAAAGCCGGTGCCTTACTAACCCAAGGTCAGGTAGCGGTATCCATCCCAGGAGTATGGAACGGTTCACCCAAAGACTCCGTAGGAATCCCCCAGTTATTGCCACAACTCCAATACTTTGCCCAACCTGGACGGGAGATCGTAGTTATCTTTGACCAAGATGAGAAATTGAAAACACAGGCCAGTGTGATTACAGCCCGTGAAAGATTAGCATCCTGCTTCCGTGATGCTTGCTGTAAAGTAACCTTCCTAAGTTGGGATACACCAGAAAAAGGGATCGATGATGCGATCGCAGTTAATGGACCGAAATGGTTTACTGAGTTATGGGCAACCCGTAGCGTTAACCCTGCACCAATTAAGTTAAGTCAGTTGGAACATGATTTACCCAAATGGAACGAACACAGGGTCTGTGAGTATCTAGCTGAGCTATATAAAGAAACACTTGTTTTTAACGAGGCTACAAAAGATTGGTACTTGTACAATGCTGAAAAGCCAGGAGTATGGGGTTTAATCAGCAAAGAACGCCTAGAACAGAGGTTGATGCTAGAGCTAGACGAGTTGGTGGATAAAGCAGAAACCATCGTTCAACAAATAAAGACAGCGATTGGTGCTGTAAGAAGGAGTAACAGGGATAAAACACAGAAAGCAGACCTGATAGAGCAATTAAAGGCACAGATTCCCAAAGTATCAGACTATAAATTTAGTTTTGTTGAAGCGATCGCAAAAAGGTTGTCGAGGAGAATGCTAGTAGGAAAAATGGCGACAAATTCCAAAAAAGGACTAATTCCCTTCCGTAATGGGGTATTTGACATGAAAACCAAGGAATTAAGCCCACATAGCCCTCAAAACTATTTCACTTGGTGCTTACCTTATGACTATAATCCCTTGGCTGGTTGTGAACCCATTAAGCAATGGTTACTGGAAATGATGGACGGTGATGCTAATTTGGTTGAGCTACTTCGGGCTTTCTTACATGGCATTGTTACTGGTCGTGCTGACTGGCAGAAGTTTTTAGCTTTATGTGGCCCTGGCGGAAGTGGTAAGTCAACGTTAACTCAATTAGCGATCGCACTTGTTGGAATAG
>NZ_JARVCN010000406.1:0-2582 GCF_038442745.1 Crocosphaera sp. Alani8 | reverse complement strand
ATTCTCAAACACTTTGGCTCAAACTATACAATTAATTTTGCTTAGGTACTTATGGCTCTGGGGCCTGTCTGGAAAGTGTTAAATTTTGAAGGAGCTATTAGTAATAGGGAAATGTTGATCAGTGGTTAAGCCTCTTTTGAACTGTTTATTCATGAGACAATAAACCCTTTAAGAACAGATTGTAAAAAAATGTTAAGCTAGTACAATACTTTGTTGTTTGAATACATTTAATAAATAGAATCTTTATGCAACTTACCTGGCTTGATAACAACTCTTGGTTAATAGAAATCTCAGGAAAAAGAATTCTTCTCGATCCTTGGTTAACAGGCTCTCTAGTTTTTGGTAACTTAGATTGGTTATTCAAAGGAGTTAAGTCAAAAACTCACCATCTTGATAAGCCCGTTGATCTGATCTTATTATCTCAGGGATTAAACGATCATGCCCACATTCCCACTTTAAAAGAACTTGACCACAATATTCCCGTTGTGGCTTCTCCTAGCGGAGCAAAAGTGGTCACAGAATTAGGCTATAAGAATGTTGAAACCCTCGATCACGGAAAGATCTATACCCTGGACGGGACAGTAGAAATCAAAGCCTTACCTGGCTCCTTAGTGGGTCCTCAATTAGTAGAAAACGCCTATATTATTACCGATTTAAAACAAAAAGAGAAACTTTACTACGAACCCCACGGTAACCATTGTTCCGAGTTATCAGAGGAAGGGAATATAGACGTTATTTTAACCCCTATCCTTGGAGTTAGTATTTTGCATTTTCTCCCTGTGTTGCAAGGGCAAAAAACCACTCTAAAACTATGTCAAACCCTAAAGCCCAAAGTTATTTTACCCACTGCTGATGCCAAAGAAACCGAATACAAAGGTGTTTTAGCCGCTATTTTGCGACAGGAAGGAAGCATCGATAAGTTTCGCCAGCAACTACGAGACAATAACCTGGGAACCGAGGTAATGACCCCTAAACCTGGAGAAGTGGTCAACCTAGAGCAGCTTTCGTTGGTATAGATGGAAGTTAAGTGGAAGGTGAGGGAATTTCTCTACAACTAATCAAAATTAGAGGTCTTAACCCCTCATTTCCCCTATAGAAAAATCATAATTTTGGACAAAACCAGATATCCTACTAAATAGGACTTTTCAAGCACAGGTTAAATGATGCAGTTTTCCAAAATCCTGATTGCCAATCGCGGGGAGATCGCCTTACGTATTTTACACACTTGCGAAGAACTGGGCATTGGAACCGTTGCGGTTCACTCTACAATAGATCGTCAAGCCCTTCATGTTCAACTTGCTGATGAAAGTGTGTGTATTGGTCCTCCTGCAAGTGGTAAGAGTTATCTCAATATTCCCAATATCATCTCTGCTGCCCTAACACGCAACGCAACAGCAATCCATCCAGGATACGGATTTTTGGCGGAGAATGCTCGTTTTGCTGAAATATGTGCGGATCATAAAATTGTTTTCGTTGGCCCATCTCCTGATTCCATTCGGTCAATGGGGGACAAATCTACAGCGAAAAAAACTATGCAAGATGCGGGAGTTCCTACGGTTCCTGGAAGCTTGGGACTTCTTAAAAGCGAAGAAGAAGCCCTAATAGTAGCCCGTGACATTGGCTATCCTGTAATGATTAAGGCAACAGCCGGAGGGGGTGGCAGAGGAATGCGTTTAGTGCGAGAAGAAAGCGATTTTTCTCGCCTCTTCCAAGCAGCCCAAGGGGAAGCAGAAGCCGCTTTTGGTAATGGAGGGATTTATTTAGAAAAGTTTATCGAACGTCCCCGTCATATCGAATTTCAGATATTAGCGGATAGTTACGGTAATGTTGTTCATTTAGGAGAAAGGGATTGTTCTATCCAACGCCGTCACCAAAAACTCCTAGAAGAAGCCCCTAGTCCTGTTTTAACTCCACAACTACGGGAAAAAATGGGTTCGGCTGCGGTTCAAGCGGCCAAGTCCATCAATTATCTGGGGGCTGGAACCGTGGAATTTTTAGTGGATAATCAGGGAAATTTTTATTTTATGGAAATGAATACCCGTATTCAGGTAGAACATCCTGTTACAGAAATGATTACTGGATTGGATTTAATCACGGAACAAATCCGTATCGCCCAGGGAGAAAAGTTACAAGTAACCCAGGAAGATATTTCTCTACAGGGTCACGCTATAGAATGTCGTATTAATGCCGAAGACCCAGATCTAAACTTTCGGCCTAATCCTGGTAAGATAAGCGGTTATCTTCCTCCTGGTGGTCCAGGGGTGAGAATGGACTCTCATGTTTACACAGATTACGAAATTCCTCCCTATTACGATTCTTTGATTGGTAAATTAATTGTCTGGGGGCCCGATAGAAATACTGCTATTAAACGGATGAAACGGGCGTTAAGAGAATGCGCTATTACGGGAGTACCTACCACTATTGATTTTCATAAGCGAGTGTTAGAAACTCCTGCCTTTCTGAAAGGGGATGTTTATACCAATTTTGTTACAGAACATTTAATCCCTCAAACGTGAATCCTTGGCTTGTGACACTCCTCCCGACGCTGATCCAGTGGGTACAGCGCGGGCTTCCCTACCTCA
>NZ_JARVCN010000405.1:0-2609 GCF_038442745.1 Crocosphaera sp. Alani8 | reverse complement strand
TTTCAGATATCGCTTCTCATATCAACTTTTCTTGGTGCAAGATGTGAGTTTAACCTTTTTTGAGGGATATATTTGTGAGAACTTTCTATTTCTCCACTGCCAATTGGGAGACCAAGAGAACGGAATTTTTGGGATTGAACACTGTTCTGAAAACGGTCTAGATGATTGGCTAACTGATCAATTCTTTTTACTTCTAGTTGTCGCATTTTATTAGTAACAGTCGTCACTGGCTCTCTCTCAAGTAAATTAAGCAAATAATTCACCCAATTTGAACGCTGTTTTTTTCCTATTTTTAGAGCTTCAGCACCTTGATAAAGGTGTTGTAATAGATGAGCTTTATCTAGAATAAATTGAAGAGTAGGAAATTCAACTTCAAGAGCTTCTTTTAATCCTGGTCCTCCATCAGCTACGGCAAAAATTTGGCTTTCTTCGGAGAATCCTTGAAGATAAGCAGCAGCTTTTAGATTTTTGGCTAGTTCAGGATATTTGCCATATCTGGCTATAAACGAAGGCAGAAGGCAGAAGGCAGAAGGCAGAGGGCAGAAGGATCGTTTAGAGGGAGATTCAAACTCGCCACTAAACGAAGACCGCCAAATCGAAGATTTTGGCGGGGGTCTTAAACCCAAAAAGGAGTGAGGAAGAAGATCGACTAAACCATCTGCCATCTGCCATCTGCCATCTGCCTTCAAGGGCGAAGCCCTGATAAATGTCCGCTTTTCTTTCTGTTCAACTGGACGAGCTAAGCCCACTCTTATTTCTACCCAATCAATTTTACGAGTTTTTTTTAGCAGCTTCCTTTTTGGAGTCCTTTTTCGCTTTTTAGCTAGGGAATATACTCCTGTCCTAATCATACTCCCATCCAATTGTAACAAAATTCGGTCAAACGAAGGCAGAAGACGCTGCGCTACAAGGGCAGAGGGCAGAAGTTCACTGGTAAGGTCACGGGGCTTGTACCCCTACCAAACTCGCGGACGTCTTGAAAGACGGGGCTTGTACCCGAAGGGATAAGGCAGAAGGACAATCCTTCTGCCCTCTGCCCTCTGCCCTCTGCCTTCAAGGGCGAAGCCCTGGTCACTTTTTTGGTCAACTTTATTGGGGGCATTTTCTTCAGCCTCTTTCAAAATTTTAGCCACATAATCTTCAGCCAGTTTAGCCTTTTCTTGAACTTCTCTTTGTAACCAACTTCTTTCCACACAAAATCCATAATGTTCTTCAAATCTTTTCGCCGCCAATTGAAAGGAATCTTCACAACCAAATTCTGTTAAAGCTCGCCCAACTTTTAGAGAACAATCTCCCGCTTTTATCGTCCCAACGGGACGAGGCTCTAGGCTCTAGGGCGTAGGCTCTAGGCAAGAGCCGAGTTCCGTAGTATGGGTATAAGACCCCTCCCTTTGGGGAGATTGTAGTCAGGAGGGGTTCAATCCCCTTCTGACTACTAGAGCCTAGAGCCTAGAGCCTAGTGCCTATGAACCCTAATTTTTCTTTGACAGGTCGGATTCCCTTTTTTGATTTTCGATTCCATAGATAGGGGGATTCTAGTTGAAATTTCCCAAAGATCGTTGTGTAATTGATTTTCGGTCTTCTGTGGACAACAAATCCCTTTTTTTGAGCTTTAACCGTGATTTGAGCTACGATTCAACTGAGTAACATTGACATGACTTTTAAACCGATTTCTCTCAAAATCGAGAGAACAGTTCCATCGAGAAGAAAAAATTGAGCCGTCAAATCCTCCTCATTTTCTAGTATAGTATGAAAAATTAAGTCACTTACTTTTGTTATACAATCTTGATATTTTTCTGTCATGATAGTGTGGATTCATTGCTGAAAATTCTTTAACACACTGTCATTTTTTTGTCCAGTTTGCAAGCCCATTAAGACATTTTTTAGGACTTTTCCCCTTTATTTTCCAGAAACAGACTTTTTTAGCGATCGCCTTAGAGTTGACGAAAAAATCAACCTCGACATTAGACTAGACTTGGGCGTTAAGAGAGCGATCGCCGTTTTGGTTTCAACAACTGTTTTTGAGCGCACCCCATTAATTATGAAAACGCTTGCCATTATTGCATGGCTGCCCATTCTGGATTAGCCAAAATAAAAGGTATGTCTCAAGAAAATCTTGACGCTCTTAGAAAAGGAGTCCCCATGCCCGACCAAAAATTAGAAGCACTACGGCACTGGGAGCGACGCAAAAATGTCGCATCGACCTGAAGTCATTGAAAGCGACTGGGGATGGGGATTTGGGGAAAGCTTACCGGCTTGCTCTTATTCCGTTCTGATGAACACCAAAAATTTATAAGCGCGATCGCTCTCAACAGGAAAAAGTTGGGGGGGTGGAGGCAAAAAGACGAAGAAAAGACGAAGAAAAAACAGAGAGAAGACGAAGAGAAGGCGCAGAAAAGGGCTTAAGTCAATAAAAAGAAGAAAATGGGGACTCTCGCTGTTTAATTAGGTTAACCTAGAGCCATAATCCCTTGATCAAACTTTGAATAATCCCCATGAATTTTGAAAAAATAGTTACAAATAGTCTAACTGAATTATTGATAACTTTTCAACAAGCGATCGCCCCACTATTAGAATTAGGAAAAATTGACGACTGGGATGGCACTGAA
>NZ_JARVCN010000404.1:0-23897 GCF_038442745.1 Crocosphaera sp. Alani8 | reverse complement strand
TTCTGACCTTATTATACCCTAATTTTGCTCATATTTTAGATGCGTTTGCCCTGTCCAATTATATTGTATTACACGCAGAATTTCAAACTAATACTGATGTTAATATTCCCTTTAGAATGGCAGATTATCGTTTAAGAGTCCAAGGAACTCACTGGATTTGACCTCTTTTTACAGTCATACGGTATATCACTCACTTTACGCAAGTGACAAAATTAACTTGTTTTACATTTTAAAGCTAAAAGGCTTTTATAGCAAGCTTTTAATGACGATCACAATTTTTAAATAGTTTAAATGTACTGCGACTTTTCCTATCCTAGCACAATTTTAGTCAATTGCTAATTATTACAAGTCCGATCGCCTTTCTTGTCGGTTGGGTTGAGAGATGAAACCCAACATAATTCTTTAATTAACTGAATATTCCGTAAATTGTCGTTTAAAAGGAGGATGAAAACCAATAACAATATCTGATTTAGGAACACCCTGTTTAACTAATTCTTCTCCTATTTCTATTTCTGTTCCATTATGTTGAATCCATATTTTATCATTCTTAATATCTAAATGTAAAATACAACCATAAATCCAATTTTCATTTTTCCAACCTACATTGACAATTTGATAATGGTGTCTAATGGTGTCAAAAATTAATTCTGTTTCAATATCCTTATCTTGGCTAAACTGACCATACTCTTGCAAAATTTTTTGTATAGTAGAGCTATATTTTTCTAATTTATCCATTGCTCAATAATCTCCTCAGTTGGTTTATAAATAATCAGTTTTAATTTATAATTTTTCATGATTTTTTGAACAAATCGTGTTTGAAATAAAGAGTGGTAGGTATCATCAGGAATAGCTAAATACAAGGTTCTATCAGGTTCTGATTCTTGTAAGATAGTACGATAATTAATAAATTGACCTAGTGCAGTGTGAAATTCTGAAACTGCAGCCGTTTGAATGAAACTTTTAATTTCAACTGCTATTTTTTTGTTTTCTTTTTCAGCAGCTAACACTTTTTCAGCCCCCAAATCTATATACATTTTACCTAATTCATAATAAATTAGATAGGGATCATGAGTAATTTTCCAGCCATCCCTTTCCAGTGCATGAATAACAGCATGATGAAAAATATCTCTAGCGGGCATATTAGCCTTACAATATAGATAAATTTAGCTTTAGTCTAACACTATACCACAAAATTATCTGTCATACACGAAATTATCGTTAAGCGCAATCGCTGATGGGTGATATATTTGATTAATTACTTATGGTCAAAGTATCAAACAGGAGAGCAAAATTTATGAACAAAATTTTCGTTGATTAACTTGAACAAAAAATTGAAGCAGGAGAGTAAATGATTGATCTTTATTTTGATGCTTCAACTACTAGAGTGGGAAAATTTTATACAAAAATTTTTAGAAGAAAACATGGAATATTGAGAAAAAGCTGGCTTTTATAGATAGACTAATTGCCCCTATCCCTGTTACTACAAATTTAATCTTAGTGACCAATAACATTGACTGGTTTCAAGCTTTTAATGATTTAGTAATTGAAAATTGGATCATTGGATTTTTATTGAATATAGTAGTCAGTTTAAAGCAAAATACAAGGTTACTGATAATCTCTTAGTGTAGAGCATTTTAGCAGGTCTAAGCAGACAATATGGTTTATTATAGAAATAAGATGTTTTGATTTTTGTCGAGCTTCAATGGATACTCAAAATTTACCTAATAATTCAGCTAAAAGATTACTAGAAATTTTGTTAAAGATTAATTATGAAAGTTCTTCTTACGGTAGAATGATAAATTGTTCATTTTTGACAATTTTTTGTGAGGCTTTAGATGTTAAACAAACTTTAGAAATCTATTATTCAGAGTTGATAAAATTAGTTGAATTGATAGAAAATCTAGAAAATGATCTACAAAAATTACCACAGTTCAGAATAAATCTCTATGATGATTGTCTACAAAAAGCAAAAGAATCGATCTTATTGTCAAATCATAATATCCCGTGGCGTGATATTAATAGCAACTTAAAAGATCCCAATTCTTTAATGTTTAAAATGCTTTATAATTGTGCAATGGATTTAGGAGAACAAGCAGTTATCATTAATCAAGATCAACTAAATGAATTGAAGGAGAAGATATCACGTTTACTAGACAATATAATAGAATCTGATCTTAGTCAACCTTTAAAAAGTTTACTAAGAGAAAAATTAATTGAACTCAGAAAAGTTGTTGAAGATTATCAATTTTATGGTGCAGATGGTATTAGAAAAATTGCTGAAGAAAGTTTAGGCGCATTAATTATTAACAGCAGTGAAGTTAATGCAGAACCAGATAAGGAACCTGTTAAAGAATTTTTAAAACTATTGAAAGACATCCTAGATATTGCCACTAAAACAAAACAATTCTTACCTGAAGGGATTGGAGAAACATTAAAAAATCTTTTACCTCCTGGATCATAAGGCGTAAAAGATATAGCGTTTCTCGGACTCATAAGGTACACCTAACTCCTGCCTCAAAGCGATAGATAACATTTGTACCTCACAAATATGAGAAGTGCTATAAGTCTTATCAAACTGTCCAAGAACGATAAAAAAGTATAGATAATGATAGGTTAAGACGGATTGTTAGGTTCTTTGTTCTATAATAAATTATTCCCTTGATAATTAACTACTAGTTATTAATTGATAAAGGATTAGCTGGTTTTCCGGGATCGGGATATTTGAGAGAATTAGGATAGGGAGATTCTAAATTAGTTTCTCTCAATTCATCCACTTTTAAGAGGATCAAATATTCATAAAAAGCTTGTAAAGTACACCAGGCAAATCCTGCTTTACCGTCCAAAATTCCCCCTAAAATAAAATACATATAAAACCAACGAACCACGGGACGTAAAGGAATTCTTAAGGATAAATCTTTGAGGGCCCGTCTCCTTTCAACTTCAGTAGAACCAAAGAGGAGTTTTTTCCAACTTATACCCCCTTGTTCTAACTGATATAATGTCTCTTTAGCTTCATCCGTAGAATAACGATTGTGTTTTTCAATCCAACGACTTAACCCTTTACCACAGGTATAGTGAGGGTAAGTTTCTTTGAGAAAACCTACTGGCCCGCTATAAATTTCTCTTTCCGTATGGCCATAGTCTCCAAACCATACTTGGCCTTTTTCAAACAAGCGCATTTGATAACGAGGGTACTGGGTACTATGACGAATCCATTGACCCATAAACATGACCCGTTCTGCGACATAGTACCCGATCGCTTCTTTACTTGCAATACATTCCACACATTCGGTAAATAGTTCTGGGGTCATCCGTTCGTCTGCTTCTAAAATGTAGACCCATTCATTCTTAGCGGGAATGTTTTTGAGCATCCAAGTCCGCTGTTTACCGTGACTTTCAAATTCGTGTTGAACGATCTTCACGGGGTAATTAGAAGCGATTTCAATGGTGCGATCTCTACTGTAGGAGTCAACGACAATCACATCGTCGGATAAATTAATTACGGACTCAATGCACTCGGCGATATCGACTTGTTCGTTATAGGTAAGAATATAGACGGAGATCATTAATCTTTAAAACTATTTTAAGGTTATGGTTAAAATTTAAAAGTTTTTCTTCTATCAGCTAGTTTATCAAGAGAATTGAAGTTTGTCCTTAATGTCTCCTAATTTGTAACATTCTCTTCCTAAATCGCTATAAAATAAATCTTAAGATACAGTATGGAGAGGTTTTTGTGGCACTATATGCGGACTTACATCGCCATTTGGGGGGATCAGTGGTTCCTCGGATTCTCTGGCGATATTTCAAGCGTCATAACCCGGATATGGCGCAACGGTTTCCTGAATACCCTAACTTTGAGGAATTTTATACCCGCAAACGAAACACCCTGGATGAATATTTAGAACTTCATACTTTGGTGGAAAGCGTACAAAGGGAACAAACACTCCCCTACTTTATTTATCGTCTAATTCGTGGGGCTTATATTTTTGAGAATTTGGCTTATTTAGAGTTACGTTATACCCCCTATCTTCGCACTCCAGAACATTTTAATCAATCGCAAAGAATCGAGGCAATGACTAATATTGTCGAGATAGTGGGTAAAGCTAGTCAAGTAAAAGAATATCCCATTATTATTAGCCAAATTCTTTGTATGCACTCTCGTTTGCCTTACGAAGTGAATAAGGCAATTGTCGATTTAGCTGCACAAATGGGAGACTATGTTTGTGCTATTGATGTTGCTGGGGGTGATTCCCATTATAAGGAACGGTTGGACGAGTTCATTGGTCTGTATAAATACGCTCGATCCCTTGGCTTAAAAACCACTGGTCATGTTTACGAAACCATCGATGGTTGCTACCCTGAGTTATTACCCTATTTAATGAGAATTGGTCACGGTATCCAAATTCCTTTAAAATACCCCGAATTACTGCCCCAATTAGCCCAAGCTAATCAATGTTTAGAAGTCTGTCCTACTACTTATTTAAAGACAGGAACTCTAGAAGATTTGTCTGAGTTGAAAACTGTTTTTGATAGTTGTTTTGAGGCAGGAGTAGATATTGCTATTTGTACGGATAATGCTGGACTTAATAATGTTCGACTACCTTTTGAATTCGAGAATCTTTTAACTCAAGATGTAATCGATTTTCATCAGTTACAAGCTTGTCAAGATGCGGCTTTTCGCCATGCTTTTGCTTGGCCTTATCAGGAACCTCCGGCTTCTTTATTAATTGATTTACTGAAGGACAACTCTTCAGAAGAAGAACAGGAATTATTATCGGTCTGATTCCTCATGTAGAGATGTTTGCTTAAACGTCTCTACTTTGTGATGTTAATATTTATTTAATGGTAAGACAAGTGGTTAAATTTATAATTTAAAGTATCAAGTTGCTTATAGTAATTATTGTGTAATGAATCAGAAATCATTAATTAAAATTGTATTCCATTCCGCTATTGTTGCTACTGTTTTAACTCGAGCTTCTCTGAGTTATGGCTTGAGTTTTGTTGACGAGCGTAGTGAATTAGGAGCTAATGATCAATTGGATTGGTCTAGTTTACCATTTCCTCCTTTTGTTCCGCCAGTCGGTCCGCCAGTTGGTCCTCCCTCTTTTCTTCCTTCTTCTTTTCCTATTAGTTCTGACAGAGGTTTAGGTATAACAATTTCTTTTCCTGAACCAGAGCCGGGAATTACTCAACCGTTGTATTTTCAAACCAGAGATGATAATATTCCCACTAATTATGCCCCCAATGACTTTATCCTTTTTTCTGGGTTGATGTTTCCTGCAATGACATTCCCCGCCCCAGGAAATCCTGGTCCGTTAACCATTACTTTTGACAGTCCAATTTTAGGGTTTGGTTCTCAATTAACAGTGGATGATATCTTCTCATTTGTAGGAAAAATAGAAGCATTTGATATTAATAATGTCTCATTAGGTGAGTTTAGTTTACCAGGAACTTCCTCTACAGAATTAGATAATTCTGCTCAGTTTTATGGAGTAATTAATGATGTTCCTAATATTTCAAAAATTACTTTTAGTACAGATATTGATAATAGTGGGATCGGGGTTAATTTTTTAAGTATTGTTACCGTCCCAGAACCTTCTTTATGGATGGGATTACTATTTATGGCTGGTTGTGGATTAATTTCCAAAAAGAACAAAAAATCTTTCTAGTTTTCAGTTATGTAAGTTATAATACAAATGGCTTTTGAAATAGAAGTAACTTGCAACTTAAAAAAAATCTTCAGTCCTATGAAATTTCCTTTGCAATTTGTTTATGATTGGTATCGTAATGCAATCCGTCATCCCCAATATCGTTGGTGGATAATTTTGGGTACATTAGTTTATTTTGTCAGTCCTTTTGATATTTCTCCTGATGTTTTTCCTATTGCTGGTCAACTTGATGATTTTGTATTAATCACTCTATTAATAACAGAAGTATTTCAAATGATAGTGGAAAAAATACAAAATCCTTCCCAAGTTACTGTAGAAGATTCTCCAGAAGGGGAAACAGTAGAGGTTAATGCAGTTCCCGTGGATGAAACTTCAAACTAAAATAAACCAATCAAAATTATGAGTGATTCTGCAATCATATTGTTGGTAGATGATGAACCTAGCGTTAGAGAATCGGTGCAAGCTTATTTAGAGTATAGCGATGGTTTGACTGTTAAAGTTGCTAATGATGCAACCAATGCTTGGAACATATTGGAGTCTATCATTCCTGATGTCATAATTTCTGATATTATGATGCCAGAGATGGACGGTTATCAGTTCTTAGAAAAGCTACGAGAGGATTCCCGTTTTCAAGGAATACCTGTTATTTTCTTAACTGCTAGGGGAATGACTTCGGATCGCATTAAAGGTTATAATGTGGGTTGTGATGCTTATTTACCTAAACCTTTTGATCCCGAAGAATTAGAAGCAATTGTCAAAAATTTATTAGAACGTCGGAAAGTTGACGAAAAAGTCTCTCATGACTCGGCAAAATTGGAAGAAATTGCCCGAGAAATTCGAGAATTGAAAGAACAATTAGGCCAACAACAAAACAATTTAACCACTACACCACCTCCCATAAAAATTGATTTAACCCCCAGAGAACAAAGCGTATTAGACTTAGTTGCTGAGGGTTTAATGAATAAAGAAATTGCTGCTCGTTTAGAAACAAGTGTGAGAAATGTTGAAAAATATGTTAGTCGTTTGTTCAGTAAAACAGGAACAAACAGTCGGACAGAATTGGTACGTTTTGCTCTGAAACATGGATTAACCGAATAATTTACGTTAGTTTCTCGAAGGAAATTTATCAGCAAAATTGATGGGAAACTTCTTTGCATAAGCATCTATTATCCCCTCAAAAAAGACTTAACTGCAAACTGAGGTTACCATACCTCTTCTTCTTCTCTGGTTAACCAACCATCGGTCAAAGTAAATTTACTAAACAAGAAAGAGTCAGGAACCTGATACTGTTCATGACTCTCGATTAATTCTATACAATTTAATACAACAGTTAATATAAATTCGGGTATTTCTTCAATGCTTTGAATAATTTGTTGCTTTTTAATCATACTTAATGTCCTAATTCGTCAATGGTCGCAATTACTAACAGAGGCATTTTCAAGACCCTGCTTTAGTTGTTTATTGCGCTTTTTAAGTTGCCTTAACCTAGCGGATGCTATGCGGCCTTTGCTATTACGCCGATTCATTTTACGGGGGGATTCCCATGATTTTATTTGCATAATTTTCCCCTTTTTTTGCACTCTATTCCATTATATCTCAAAGAACTAAATATGTACTATAAGTAATGTCAAAGTTTGATGGCCTTTATTAAATATCCCGTTTTAATCGTTCTAGTTCATCATTCAATTCCCAGTTTTGAAACTCTGCTTCTAGGGGATCGTTAGCCTTATTATAGGTGTTGTAATTAATTGTTTTATTCCATCCTTTAGTATCATAATTAGTTTTAGCTTGGGCTGCTTGAGCTTCTTTCGCCTTAGTCTGTAATTCCCCCTTTCGCTGCCGAATTTGACTTAATAGGGTTTTCCCATTGCTAATTTGTTGTTTAGCAGCTTCCATTTGTCCCCACAATTGATTACCCTGACGCAACAGAGAAGCTTCTCTTTCTTGGGCCCTTTGAGCCAAATCAAAACGATTAGCTGCTTTAGCTTTTGCTACTCGTTTGTGCCAACTTTGTATCTCTTCAGCCAAAGATAAAATCTCAGACTCGAGGTGTTTTTTTTGAGTTTCCTTTTCTAAAATCAGCTTCAAAGCCTCTTCTTCTTGCTCTTTCAATTGTTCTAAGAGAGCTTGTAATTCTAAATGAGGGTTACTCTTCAGAAATTCTTCTAAACGTGTTTCTAAAAAACGACTGAAATCATCAAAAATACTCATATAGCAACTAAGAAATTCTAAATTTTCAACTAAAAAGCCTGTCCAACTTCAACATATTTAGTCTGACCGTTATGATAGATAATGGCTTTTTGGTTTTGTACTCCCATCAGGATACCACCACTACTACCAACCGCTTCCCCGATTTCAAAACGGCGACTAATACCATTGAAAGTAAAAATAGCAGTTGATTGTTGTCCAGACTCCAAAACTCCCACTAACTGATGGCTATTATTTGATGGTAGTTGGTTGTTTGTCGCAATTTCTGGGGGTACAGGAATAGTATTTTGACGAGGAGTGGGGGGAACAACCCCAGATGGTTGAGAAGGGAGAGAAGGGGGTTCTAAAGAAGGAGAGATTGAGGTAGGGGTTGAGGTGGACTGGTTAGGAGGATACATTGGCACATAAATCCGTTCTATAACCTTTTCTGGGGGTGGGGGTGCAGGGGGTTGAATAGCTACAGTAGAGGGGTTTTTATCTTTAGGGTTGATTAGGGTTTTAGGGGTGGGGGGTTGGTTAATAACGTTTAAAGATTGTTGTAAATAAGCAATGAACTGAGCATCGTTAGGATCGAGATTTGAAGCTACTGTTTCGGGTGGTTCTTCCTCAGATAGATGATAAAATCCCCACATCAAGGCTAATAAAAAATAAACACCAGCAAATGCAAACATCGTTTTATCGAGATGCTTTGGAATCTGGCGATCGCTCTGAGGTGAATTCACAGTCTTGGTTCCCCACTCAATAGATTGTAATTGTTGTCATTATAATATCAACCCAAGGGAAGGTTGAGTCTTCCTAAAGTGGTTAAGCTGAGAAAAATACTCTTGAGAATTGTGTTAATTTCACTCAGGCTTTCGGGAATGTTATCAGTATAGCTCTTTACTCTCGATAAACTGTGATGAGTAATGTTTCAGAAGTCCGACACCTGTTAGTAATCGCCGACCAAAAGTCTAGACGTATTGTCCCTTTAACAGACGATACTTATTCTATTGGTCGAGATCCTTATAGTAATATTTTGTTATACGATCGCCAAGTATCTAGGCATCATGCCACATTGATAAAGATTGATGATACTGAAAATGACCGACCTTGTTACCGTATTATTGATGGTAATCTACAGGGAAAAAAAAGCACTAATGGCATCGCTGTCAATGGTAAACATTGCCTATCTCATGATTTAGCTCCAGGAGATTTAATTCGTTTTGGCAATCAATCTCAAGCCAATTATCATATTATTGCTGATTCTGCCGAACTGTCTTTACTAAAAGATCCAGACTCTAGCGATAAAGATATTAAAGCCCCTTTTCCCTTAGAAGAATTATTGTCTGAAAATAATATTGCCTCTCTTGATGAAATTTTCTTAGAAGATGAGGGTGCGAATGAGGAGCAACCTCAAACTACGGCATTTAGTAAGCAGGGACAAAATCCAAGTTTACAATCCTCAAAAAATCAAGTATCTTTAGCTGATTCTAATCCTAACCCCATTATAGAAGTTGATTTTCAAGGACAGATAACCTATCTCAACGCCGCTGCTAAAATTAAATTTCCTGACCTAACTAAACTACAGGCTTTGCATCCTATTTTACAGAATCTTATTGGTGATAGAACTCCAAAAGAAGGAACTTCTTTTGTTAGAGAAGTAGAAGTTGAACAAAGTTTTTTTGAACAACACATTCACTATTTAAAAGAAAGCGAATGTCTAAGAAGTTATTTATTTGAGATTACAAAATATCGTAAAAGAGAACTTAAGTTAACTGTTGGAAAAGACCGCTATCGTTTCTTTTTTGAGCAAAGTAGAGAAGGGATTTTAGTTATTAATCCAGACACAAAGCACATTATAGAAACCAATCAGGCTTATTGTAGATTATTGGGATATAGTAGTGCTGAAATAATCGGTTGTAATCTTTATCAATTATTAGAAATAGAACGAGATAGTTTTAATGAAACGTTAGAACAAATTACACCAGAGAATTCTTATATTATTCGAGAGTCTTTTCATCGCCATCAAAATGGTTCATTATTAGCAGTTGCCGGAGAAATTAATCTGACAACCTATCAAGGACAAGAAGTTTTATGCTTAATTGTTCGCGATATTCGTGACCGAAAACAAACAGAAGAAGAATTGGAGTATCAACTCCTTCATGATCCCCTTACTAATTTACCCAATCGAGAATTATTTAAGCAACAATTGGGAATAGGTTTAGCCCATGCACAACGCCATGAACACTTATTGGCAGTTATATTTATTGATATTGATTCCTTTGCCCATATTAATAATACTTTGGGTCATTCTTTAGGGGATAAAGTATTACAAAGTTTTGCAGAAAGATTAAGTTCTTGTATTCGTGCCGGAGATATGGTAACTCGTTGGGGGAGTGATGAATTTGCTTTATTACTACCTCAAATTAAGAACACAGAAGATACCGTTAAATTAGCGCGGCGTATTTTTGATACCTTACAACGTCCCTTTATTTTTAACGAACATCGTTTACAAATTAAATGTAGTATTGGTATTGCTATTTATCCTCAAGATGGAACCGATGCAGAAGGGTTGTTAAAAAATGCAGACACGGCTTTATATCGCACCAAAGAAACAGGAAAAAATCACTATCAATTTTATAGTCCCCATTTAACCGCAGAAGCAGAAATGTTATTGCGTTTAGAAAATCTCCTTCATCAAGCTTTAGAGAAAAAACAATTTTTTCTTCAGTATCAACCACAATTACAATATAAAACCGGAAAAATTGTGGGCATGGAAGCATTATTGCGTTGGGAAAATCCAGCTTTTGGCGTAATTATGCCCCAAAAATTCTTACCTTTAGCTGCCAAAACTAATCTTATTTTACATTTGAGTAAATGGGTTCTAAAAACCGCTTGTGAACAAAATTTGTCTTGGCAAAAAGATCATTTACCTCCCATTCCTGTGACAGTTAATCTATCTGCAAGAGAATTTCAACAACCCCATTTAGCTACTGTGGTAGCTAGTGTTCTCAATGAAACGGGACTCGATCCTCAATGGTTGGAACTAGAAATAACCGAGTTAACCCTACGACAAAATCTCCATTTAGCCAGGAAAACTTTACAAGACTTGCAAAATTTAGGGGTTCGTATTGCTTTGGATGATTTCGGTTGCGGTTTTTCTTCTTTAGGATATCTCAAACAATTTTCATTCCGCACCCTAAAACTTCATCAAAACTTCATCCGAGACTTACGAGGAACTCCTGAAGAGTTGGGCTTAATTTCTGCTGTTTTAGCCATTGGGAAGGGCTTTAATATGCGTGTTGTTGCTGAGGGAGTAGAAACTGCCGAGCAACTGAAAATCTTGGAAAATCTTGATTGTAGCGAGATTCAAGGCTATTGGTTTAGTCGTCCTTTACCCACAAAAGAAGCCACACAACTCCTCAGTAAAATTGCTAGAAATGATGATATAAATTCTGCCAATTTTATGTCTTTACCGATGATAGGTAGTTAGTTTCTAGACATTTCTGGGAACAATAGAAATAACCCTTGTTTGTGTATTTTTGATGAACAGCCTATCATCCTTTCGTCATATTCTTGTTATTGAGGATCAAAAAGCCCGACGTATTGTTGCTTTAGAAGAAGCAAGCTATAGTGTTGGACGAGAAGCTAGTAATGATATCGTTATTTATGAACAAGTTGTTTCCCGTCGCCATGCCACTATTGTGAGAGTTAGACTTACACCCCGATTAGATAATTATTCTTATCGAATTATTGACGGAGATTTAGAAGGGAATCGTAGTACCAATGGGTTATTAGTTAATGGAAAGTTAAAAGAATCTCATAATTTAAAACACGGTGATACAGTTATTTTAGGACCAAAAGCTAAGGTTAGTTATTATATTATTTCTACAGCTTTAGAAATTGATTTATTTAATCCTCTTGATCCAGGACAATTAGAAGAAGAAGAAAATGCTGTTCTGGAAACCATGATCGCTGATGATAATAATAAGTCAACTTTAATTAATGAGGAGAGTTTGCAAGGACGTAATCGCGATGATTTAATTAGGCTGGCTTCTTTTCCTGAATTAAGCCCTAATCCTATTATTGAGATGGATTTTGCAGGTAATTTAACTTATCTAAATCCAGCTGCCGGGATTAAGTTTAAAACCATCACTCAAGATAAATTAAAACATCCGATTTTAAGTGGATTACTTTCAGAAGTTCATAATATACAAGGCAATTTATTATTAAGAGAGGTGATGATTGGGGCGGACATTTTTGAACAGTATGTTCATTATTTGTCAGAACATCAACTTATCAGGAGTTATTTATTCGATATTACTGCAAGAAAACAAGCCGAAAAAAACTTAGAATATCAAGCTTTTTATGATTCTCTGACTGATTTACCAAATCGTAACTATTTCGATGAAAAATTAGAATTTGCTCTAGTTAGAGCCAGAAAAAATAGGGATTTAATGGCTTTGTTTTTTCTTGATCTAGATTCTTTCAAAAATATTAATGATAGCTTGGGGCATAAAATTGGAGATCAATTACTACAAAGTTTTGCTAGACGTTTGAGTTGTTGTGTGAGAAATAATGATATTGTTTCTCGTTGGGTGGGAGATGAATTTACTCTATTATTACCTAAAATTAATAGTCCAGAAGATACAATTAATCTAGCCCAACGTATTATCGAAGATTTGAAAAAACCCTTTGAAATTTCAGGGCATAAATTATATGTTAAAACTAGCATCGGAATTGCTATTTATCCCCAAGACGGTGAAGATACAGAAACTTTATTAAAAAATGCCGATGCCGCCTTATATAGAGCTAAAGAAAGAGGGAGAAATCATTATCGTTTTTATAGTTCTACTATGACTTCTAAAGCTTCTTTACTATTAAAATTAGAGAACCTTTTACATGAAGCTTTGCAAGAAGAAACTTTTTCTTTACATTATCAACCACAATTAAATTTGAGTCGCAACAAAATTAGCGGAATGGAGGCACTTTTTCGGTGGTATCATCCCGAATTGGGCCATGTTTCTCCAGCTAGACTCATTCCCTTAATTGAAAACACAGACCTTATTCTCCCTATTAGTATTTGGGTATTAAAAACAGCTTGTTTACAAAATAAAGCCTGGCAGAAACGAGGTTTACCCTCTATTCCCATTGCAGTTAATCTCTCCACCAAACAGTTTCAACAACCCAATTTAGTAGATATTGTTGGTCAAGTTTTGGAAGATACCAGTTTAGAACCTCATCTTTTAGACTTAGAAATTACCGAAACTTCTATGATAGATGATATTGATTTTGCTCACGAAACTTTAACTAACTTACGAGGATTAGGAGTTCAAATTTCCCTAGATGATTTTGGAACAGGATATTCTTCTTTGGGATATTTACAAAGGTTTCCTATCACGACTCTAAAAATAGATCAATCTTTCATTCAAACTATAGAAGATAATCCTCGAAATACAGCGATCATCTCTGCTATAATTGCCCTAGGGCAAAGCTTCGATCTTAGGGTCATAGCCGAAGGGGTAGAAACTTCACAGCAGCTAGAACTTTTACAAAAACTAAACTGCAAAGAGATTCAAGGATTTTGGTTTAGTTGTCCCCTCAAACCTACCGATGCAACTGCACTTTTAAGTCAGGTGTAAAAGTGAATTTGAGCTAAAAACACAGCTTCAAGCGGACACAAAGAGTTAAACTTGAATTAAAGTGGAGATGATTAAACGATGGATTACAACAAAAAAAAAATAGGAAATCGTTACGTCTTGGTTCTTGAAGATAGTAACTCTCGTCGCACCATTTCCTTAGAAGAATCTAACTATTCTCTAGGCCGACATTCCAGTAATTCTATTGTTATCCATTCTAAACAGGTTTCGCGGAAACACGCCACTTTAATTAAAAAATTTAATGAGAGAACAAATCAAGATTCTTTCTGGATTATAGACGGGGATTTGAAAGGTAGAAAAAGTCAAAATGGTATTTTTGTCAATGGGGAAAAATGCGCATCTCATGAACTAAAAGATGGAGATTTAATTAATTTTGGTTGCGAGGTAAATGCCAGCTATCATGCTGTTTCTCCTGCTACAATATCAGAAAGTTTTATTGATTACGATCATTCTCAACAAATAGAAATAGATAAATCCATTTCTCCATCCATCAATAAAGCTCTAAAGTTACATATAGATAACGCTGAACAAAACGCTCCTTTTCTTTTACCAAAATACCCGTCAAAAGATGCAGTAAATGATGATACTTTCCAAGAAGAATCTTATATAGATCCGATCACAGGATTACCTAATCGTATTCTTTTTAATGAATACGTTTCTATTGCAGTAACTAATGCTAAGCGACACAATCACTGTTTAGCAATTTTTCTAACAGATATTGAAAGTTTTTGTGAAGTTAATAATGACCTTGGTTATAACATTGGAGATCGTTTTTTACAAGCGATCGCAAAAAGATTAAAAGATTGTGTAAGAACAGGAGACATTGTTTCTCGTTGGGGAGGAGATGAGTTTGCCATCTTATTACCTCATATTAAACAGGAAGACAATCTGTATAAAATTACTCAACGAATTATTAAAGAGCTAAAATACTCTTTTACTGTAGAAGACCATACTAGATGCTTGGTAATTAATTTAGGGATGGCTATTTATCCCAGAAACGGACAAGTTTCTCAAGACCTTTTAAACTATGCAGAAACTCAACTTAGTTACCATAAAAAAACAGGTAATCATAATATTCTCAGAGATAATTTAGGTCAAAAAAATGACTCTTTCTCGCAGATTGAAAAGCAATTAGATCAAGCTATAAAGAAACAAGAACTGTGTCTGTATTATCAACCTCAATTAAACAGTCATAGCAAAAAAATAGAAGCAATGGAAGCGTTTATTCGTTGGAATCATCCAGAATATGGTTTAATTCCTCCTCAAGAATTTTTACCCTGGGTAGAAAAAACAGATTTAGTTGTACCACTAACTCGCTGGATATTAGAAAAAGCTTGCACACAAAACAAAGCATGGCAAACTAATGAGTTACCTAATGTTTCAGTATCTGTAAATTTATCGATGGCGCAGTTTCATCATCCTCAATTAGTAGATATCATCGATGAAGTTTTAACGTCTATGCAACTTGATCCCAAATGGCTAGAAATAGAAGTTACTGAAGCAATTGTTTTGAAAGATATTAGGTTGGCCTATCAGGTTTTAAAGGAACTAAAAAATCTGGGGGTTAGGGTTTGTTTAGACGATTTTGGCATTGGATATGCTGCGGTTAGCAATTTACATAAAATACCTTTTGATACCATAAAACTTGACGTTTCTTTAATCAGAGAAATGGATAACAATCCCGAAAATACTACCTTAATTTCTGCCCTTATTGCTTTAGGAGAAAGTTTTGAAATGAGAGTGGTTGCCGAAGGGGTAGAAACCCAACACCAACTGAATACCCTACATAATTTAAACTGTAGAGTCATGCAAGGTTATTACTTGAGTAAACCTCTTTCCGTTGAAGAAGCTACCCAATTTTTGGCCTTTCATCATTTACAACAGTTTGATTTTATGGAAAAACAACAATAATTCTTGCCACTAATGACATTGATCTAAAAATAGTCCTCGACTTTCTAGTATAATCTAATCTGTTTCAAAGCAAATATTTTAATAACAAGAGGCAATCTAGATGGCACTGCCAAGCTGTTCCTTATGGATGTTCGTAGCTCGTACAGATGTTTCGTTTATGATGCACACCATTCCTCACTTAGTCAGAATGAACAATTTTCCTTTTGAGGAGAAGGTTTTGGTTATAGATACTGCCCCATTAACTGGGGATAAAGCGGGTCGTCCTGGAATCGGAACTATGCAGCAACTTCGAGAATATACGCAACAACTCCTTGAGGATAATATTATAGATAGGATTGTCGATATTAATTATGATCCCAATTATCGTCAGCAAGTTTACCAAAAGCACTTTGGTACCCCCCTTCGTTGCACTCATAACTACAAAGGATATCCAATCTTAGGGTCTATTTTTAAAATTAACGAATGCAAAAGCGACTATGTGCTTCACTTCGACAGCGATATGCTACTACACCAACAACCAGATTACGATTGGATTACAGATGGTGTTGAACTGATGCGACAGTATCCTGAGATGATGTTTGTCAGACCGTTAACAGGACCACCAACCGAAGATGGAACTATTTACCAAAGTAGACCATGCGAAAAAGAATTAGACAAATTTTACAAGTCTAAATTTTTTGGAAGTCGAGTGTATTTAGTTAATTGTAAAGACTTCGATCTCTTACTACCTATACCCGCTATTTGGCGTTCCTATAAACAGAAGTTTCTGAATCAATTGTCAGTACCTCTAAAAAATGTTCTCAATCAGATTACGGGTAAGGGGAAATTAGATTCTTGGGAAATTATGGTATCGAAGAAATTAGAAGAAACTAAATATTTTAGAGGAACTTTAATGAACCCTAAAGCATGGACTTTACATCCTAAAGATCGAAGTCCAGCATTTATAGAAGCTTTACCTAAAATTATTGAAAAAATTGAAGCCGGAGACTATCCTTCCCAACAAGCTGGTTATTACGACTTAATTTCTGAGTTATGGTTCTAGATTAATTTTAGTTAAACTTTTTGCCTTTTTTGCTCTATTCTGATGACAATTATTTTTGCTATAAAGTAATAATAGAAATCCACTCCTTGTAATCGGAATCCCTATTTTCAGTAATTCGTGATAATTTCTCTTTTAATTGTTCAGTAATGGGACGATTTTCAGGGAATTTGAAGGTTTCTATTTGTTTAACTGGGGCAATTTTCGCAGCAGTACCGCATAAAAAGACCTCATCAGCAATTAGTAATTCTGATTTATCAATAGGCCGTTCAATGGTAGGAATGCCTAACTTTTTAGCTAGGGTCAAAACACTGTCCCTTGTAATTCCTTCTAGGATATCTTGTTCAAATCCAGGGGTGATTAAGTTACCGTTTCTGACGATAAAAACGTTCATCCCTGTCGCTTCACAAACCTTCCCTTGAGAATTCATTAAAATAGCCTCATCAAACCCCGATTCTACCGCCTCTGTTTTAGCTAAAGCAGAAGTAATGTAAGCGGCACTAATTTTTCCTCTTAATGGGAAACTACGGTCTTCTTGACGAGTCCAGGAACTAATACGACAACTAATACCATCGGGGGAAAGGTAGTCTCCCATTTCTAAACCATAGACAAAAAAGTTTTTTTCAATGTTGTGCAGTCTTGGAGCAATTCCTAGTCCTGAACTGTAAACCAAAGGGCGAATATAAAAGGATTCAGTAGGCTTATTTTTCTTGACAAAATCGATAATTATCTGTTGTAGTTTCTCTGGGGATAATTGGTAATGGAGAAACTTGGCACTTTGAGACAAACGTTGGCAATGACGATCTAAACGGAAGAGTAGAATTTGCTGAGGGTTCTCAGGATTAGGTATTCCACGCATTCCACCAAAAGCAGCCGTCCCATAGTGTAGAGCATGGGTTGCTATAGAAATCTTAGCGTTTTCAAAAGGGACAAACTGATTCTCAAAATAAGCAATTGGCAGAAAATTGTGCATCTGATATTCCTTTATCTTCCCGTGGCTTTAGATAGTCTTTTATCCAAGATTCCCATTATAACCTTAAACTTGTGCAATATTTCCGTTAAATTTTCCCTAGCCAACCTCTTAAATTTTCCTCCTGAACGGGTGAAGGATTTTGTATTTCAACTACCTCGTATCCACGGGGTTGAGGTTTCCCGAGAGTAACGGAAAGGGTTTTCAATTCATCTTGGTGGAAAACCGTAACTGAAATAATTTCCTCCGCTTGATGATCTTTAAGACGTTCGTTTAACTGCTCCGCTGTTACCCGTATTCCATTGATAGCTAGTAATTCGTCTTCTGGGTCAATTCCCTCCAGAGAAGCAGGTGATCCTTTCTCAACAAATTTAATAATTTCTTTATTGTTTTCGGATTTTATTCTAATACCTAAATAGGGAATACTATCTTCTTCCATAATCGGTTTAAGCTGCAAACCAAAGGGGTTTAAATACTTGTTAAATGGTAACTCTTCTGTACTATCAACATATAAATTGAAGAAACTTTGTAGATCCATATCTGCCACAGATTCAATCACCCGTTGTAGTTGATGGGGCGTAAAACCAGTTTCAGATTTTCCGTATTGTTCCCACATTTGAACCATAACGTTATCTAAAGAGCGTTTATTTTGATGTTTAGCCCGAATTAATAAGTCTAAGAGAAGGGAAACTAATTCCCCTTTTAAATAGTAGGAGATTTGGCAGTTATCGCTGTTGTTATCCCGTCGATATAGTTTAATCCAAGCATCAAAACTAGATTCGCTTAGGGGTTGGACTTGGCGACCAGGAGTCATTAAAAAACGAGTTATGTCTTTTCCTAAAAGCTCTAGAAACTTTTTAGCATCGTAAATCTGCGCGCGCAAGGGAATAACCATATCATAATAACTTGTGGTTCCCTCAGAAAACCACAAGGAAGGAGTATAGTTTTCCCGTTCATAATCGAAGGTTTCTAGTGCTTTTGGTCTAATACGTTTTACATTCCATAAATGCAAAAATTCGTGAGCTACTAATTGTATAAAGCGATTGTATCTTTCTGTATCTCTAAAGTAGAAACGGGAATAGATTAAAGAACAAGAATTTTTGTGTTCTAAACCGCCAAAATTGTTATGGGTAAGATGGAGGATAAATAAGTAATCATCGTAGGGTAGTCCTCCGAATAAATTAGCTTCTGTCTCGATAATTTTTTTGGTATCTTCTATAAGTTTATTGGGCTGAATATTCCCAGTTCCCCAAACAGCGTATTGGTGAGGTTTTCCTAACACTTCAAAGGAATAAATTGCATGGGTTCCGATTTCAAAAGGACTATCAACTAATGTATCAAAATCTTTAGCATAGAATTGATTGACCTTTCCAGGAATCTCCGGCAAAGGGGTGCTAACTTCCCAACTAGGGTGCGGGGTAATGATTTCAACATTGATAGGGACTGTTTCTAGTTCTGGAATAAAATAAAATAAAGCGGCACCGTTAAAATATCCGTGAGTATCGTCTAAATGGTTGGTTCTAACGGTTAACTCGTTAGCAAAAACCCGATAAGTAATTAAAATATTATCAACTTCTTTTGTTTCTACTCTCCAGTGATTTTTGCTCACCTTTTGACTCAGAAGTCTTGTTTGTTTGTTTTTGGAAACCGCTTTAAAATTTTGAATGTGTCGAGCGTATTCTCTGACTAAATAGGAACCCGGTGTCCATACTGGCATTTTTAAGTTGAGAACGGAATCTGACCAATGTTCAATTTGAAACCCCACCTCGAACAGATGAGAAGCCGGGTGAGTCATTTTTACGAAGTAAGTTAAGCTAGGCAGGGGATGATTTAGTTTTTTGGACTCAGTAATGGTTGATTTAATCATTCTTAAATTTGTTTAGCAAAATGGTTTAGCTGTTTAAGATTGGTTAAGAACAAAATTTGACGGGAAGAATCGCTTTCTAAGCAACCTTGATGTTCTAATTGAGTGATAATTTGCTCGCACTCATTGAAAGAAATATCAGCCACATCAGCTAAGTCTTGGTGAGGTATTTGTAAAATTTCGGCTCCTTCTTCAATCAATTTACCATAGGTTTCTGCTAACTTAATTAAAGTTTTAATCAACTTAATTTTTGGGGTTTGTTGATGGAGTTGGAAGCGACGATATAGATGGCGGAATCTCCTGACGCTGAGTTGCAACATTTTGTGATGAACCTGGGTATCTTTCAAGAGCATCTGCAGAAAACGTTGAGCAGAAATACTTAGTAATTGAACTTCGGATAGGGCAATTACAGAAATGTGTTTGAGAGACTCATCTAAGACCTCCATTTCCCCAAAAAAATCCCCTTTCCCAAGAATTTCTAATACCGTTTCCTGGCTATTATAGTGAGAGCGTACTTTGACCCAACCCGAAACAACAAAGTAAACTGCCTTCCCCCAATCATCCTCTTTTATGATTTCTTCATTCTGACCATAATTTTCTTCATCGACCACAGACAGTATCCATTCTAAGGTTTCGGGATTCGCTACACTAAACAACGGGAATAGCTCGACAACTGTTTGAGTTTCCATTAAAGGGGCTTCAGGACGGCACTGAATAAGAGATGAAGGAGCATCAATGTCTTGACTTTTCCTTCTGGTTCAACTATTTCTTCTAATCATAAACCCCACACACCCTATAAGTCTAGGTTTGTGTAGTTTTATTGGGTCTACTTCAACGGCAGTTGATCCCTACTCCGCGCCTCCGAACTCAGACTACCCTTTAGAGGCAGTATCAAAACGTAAATAAGCCTCGATAAACTCATCTAAAGACCCATCCATAATCCCAATAATATCGGTTGTTTCTACATTAGTTCGTAAATCTTTCACCATTTGATAGGGGTGAAAAACATAATTGCGAATTTGGGTCCCCCAGGCTGCTTCTACGATATCACCTCTAATTTCGGCAATTTCTTGCGCCCTTTGTTCCTGGGCAATAACCAACAATTTTGCTTTCAATAAAGCCAGGGCTTTTTCTTTATTTTGCAGTTGGGAACGTTCTTGGGTACAACGGACTGCAATACCCGTAGGAAGGTGGACAATGCGTACTGCTGTTTCTACTTTATTAACATTTTGTCCTCCCTTTCCCCCAGAACGAGACGTAGTGATTTCTAAATCTTTATCAGGAATTTCTACCTTGAGATCCTCCTCTTCTAAAGCCGGCATCACCTCTATTCCTGCGAAACTAGTTTGACGTTTGCCATTGGCATTGAAAGGAGAAATTCTCACCAGTCGATGGGTTCCTTTTTCTCCCTTGAGATAGCCAAACGCGTAACGGCCTTCTATTTCCAAGGTAGCGGATTTAATGCCCGCTTCCTCTCCTTCAGACAGTTCAGTTAAATTAACCTTATAGCCCTGTTGTTCCCCCCAACGGGTGTACATTCTCAGTAGCATCTGCGCCCAATCTTGAGCATCAGTACCGCCAGCACCGGCATTAATGGTTAATACTGCCCCTCTAGTATCATAAATCCCTGATAATAACTGCTGTAATTCCCAGCGATCGAGATTGTGGTTAAGTTGAACAATATTATCTTCCGCTTCTTGGCGTAAAGTGGAATCATCTTCTAATTCCAATAATTCAGCGATTGCTCTGGTATCTTCTAATTGATGACACCATTTTTGATACTGTTCTAATTGGGATTTGAGATCATTTAACTCTTGCAATGTTGATTGTGCCGTTTCGGGGACATCCCAAAACTGCGGTTGAGCAGCGGTATTTTCTAGGTTTTTAATAGCGGCTTTTAGTGCGGGCAAGTCAAAGATAGTCCTGGGTTTGCCCCAGGCGCGAGCCAATTAGTTCTATCTCCCGTCTCAGTTCTGTTGTTTCCATATACTCCTCAATTATCTAAAATCTAAAGTTATTGTTGCCCCCACCACCGCCCCCACCACCGAAGTTTCTATTAGGCAAACCGATGATAAAGTTACTAAAGCCTAAAACATCTCGAATAGGCTGGGTAATGACCCGAAAAGCCGACAGAATTTTACCTAGTAGGGTACGACTCACTACAATAACATCTTCATTTTGTAAGGTAACATATTGAGTCGAATCAAGATTTTGAACTGTCTTGATTGGGTTTAATCCCTGTGTTACCACTTTACCTTGCTCAGGGTCAAATCTAAGTAAAGTTACTTCCTCTCTGGTAACTAGAGGAATACTCGGAGGTAAAGAGGCTACCGCATCTAAAAAGGTACTACCATTGGGAAGTGTTAGATTCTGAATGCCTAAACCAAGTGGGTTAGTTGGCACCAAAACGCGCACGAGAATGGTGGGTTGTGCTAGGTTAGTTCTAGAAATCAGGGTTTGATCGTAGTTTTTTTGGGTTGGGTCTAACTTGGAAACAATAACCGTATCTCCACCCTGAAGGCGGAATTCTGGTAAGCGAGTCCCTTCGATCAATGGGGTGTATAAATCTACCCGTTCTTCTAGTACAGTGCCATCCACCAAAGGACGACGGATAATGACAGAACGTAAGTCAGCTTGGGGGGTACTCCCACCCACTCCAGTAATCACGTTATTTAAAGTAATTCCTGGGGCAAAGAAATAATATCCGGGACGGCTAATTTCCCCTAAAATAGTCAGCTGTACGGGACGAGCTCCAGACAACACAGCAATAACTTCTGGAGGTTCTTGTAAAAAACGCTGTCCTAGTTCGTAAGCTACTTTTGTTTGCACTTCATCAAGGGTTAACCCCACAATAGAGATTTCTCCCAAAAAAGGAACCCGAATTTGACCTTCAGGGTCGATCGCTCCGTTAAAACTAAACTCAGGGAAGTTAAGAACCGTAACATTAACTGTATCCCCAATGGCTAAACGATATAGATTAAATTGCTCAGAAGTTCTGACATCGAATAAAGGGGGTCTATCAACTCCTGGTAGAGTATCTTGGTCTCTGAAGGTACTGGGTGGAGATTGGGGAATCTCCAAAGTATCTACTTCTTGGGAAAAACTAGCTGGTATTGATAACCCTTGAAGGATACTCCACCCAACAATTCCTTGAGAAAAACTGTAAAAAAGTGAAGCTAATAAAGATAACTTCAATGGGTTTTTTGGGGTCTGTCCATGTCCCTTGATTGGATGTACCATTGTTTTCCTCACACCACACATATTATTCAGGTTCTAGTTTAAGATTAATTTTTCCAAATAACCACTAACTAGGGGGGTATTAAGCTTCTTTTTTTTTGATGCTATTTAACTTGATGTCTACCATAAGGCACAAGCAGTTCTTTGAACAACAATTTGACTAACTCAGTTCATTGTATTTTCAAACATGATTTGAGCTAGTCAGAAAAAACTATGTTATTTGACACTCCCTGTTATTGAGAATTTTATTATCCAACGCGTAAACTACCCCAGGTTGCTACGCTGAACCTGGGGTTTTCAGTAGCCCTAGACCATCGAATAAGTTAAGCTGGATGTATTGCACATCAGCGTTTAGCTTACAAGATAAGCCTGAACCTCCAGGGCGGTTTATAATCGCCCCCAATGCCTTTATATTTTGTGCGCCGTTGTAGTCTGCATCGCATTTATTACCGCAATTATTACAGGTAAATTTCTTGCCTTTTCTATCACCAATCACATGACATTTGTGACAGGTTTGCGATGTATATGCAGGGTTAACTGATATTAGTTTTATCCCTGCCAAAATACATTTATAAGTCAAAAATTGTCTTAATTGGTAGAACGCCCAATTATTACCTAAACGCTTATCTTTTTTGCTTCTAGGTTTTTTGTTAGTGCGCTCCCTAATACCTGTCAAATCTTCAATAGCAATAGCTTGTTTGTCAGTTACGGCATTATTAACTAACTGGTGTGATATTTCATGATTAATATGTTTCTGAAAGCGTTTTTCTTTCCCCGACAACCGTGCTAGTAACTGGCGACATCTACGCCGTGAGCTTCTAGTGCCTTTCGAGGCTTTTTTCTGAATAACTTCTCTCAGTTTTGCATAGTGATTGCGCTTATCTGTAACCTGTTTGCCTGACCATGATTCTCCTTCTGATGTTGTGCAAATATCGGTACGACCTAAATCACAACCCAATACTTTATCTGTTTCAGTCTCAGGTTGAGTAGGCTTATCTAATGTTATATGAATGTAATAATCACCATTTTTGCGTTTAACTAGAGTAGCTGCTTTTGGGTCTTTACCCTTTAGTAAACCGACTTGGTAATTGCCAATTAACAGCTTAATTCGTTGGCGACTATTTAATAGCTTTATGCTAACTGTCCAATCTTTTTCCCGAAAGCTGAATATTCTAGCATCGTAACTAATAGAAGTCAGACTAAACTCTTTGACTTTTCTACCTTTTTGTTTAGCCGTTTTTCGGTTAGCGCAAACCCTTCTAATAGCCTGAATTGCTAGGTTGGCTGATAATCCAAAATGAGTCCTAACGAAGCTTCTCAAAAAGTCTGGGGGGACTCGCCGAAAGTTAGGGGACAAAGA
>NZ_JARVCN010000403.1:0-24057 GCF_038442745.1 Crocosphaera sp. Alani8 | reverse complement strand
TTATAAGGCGAAACTAGCTTGACATCTGACTTCCAGCCTTAAGTTGTCACAAATGACTCCTACTAAAAAGTCCATTAGGGATTTATTGCAACTAAAGCCCACTGGTTTAGTAATGGAACCTACAGGAGGCTGGTACTCTGGGTTTTGGCATCGTGTAGCTGAGGTTCACAATATTCCTGTTTATTGGATGGCCCACGCAGAATTAAAGGGACAGCGATCGCATTTTGGTTTTCCCAATAAGTACGACGAAAATGACTCCTTGTGCCTGGCTGCATCTTACTTCGATCCTTACTTCATCAACAAGGACGGTTCAAAAAGGTTTTTAAAAGGATATCGAATTAAAGAAATACAGGCAGTCAGGGAACTGGTGCTAGAACTTGAACAACTTGACGAGATAAGAACAGCACTGGTTAACCAGCTTAGACAAAGATTTGCTTTGGAATACCCAGAAGCCGCCGCGCAGTCTTGGCAAGTGGACAAAGAAGGTTACACACCGATAATTAAGTGGTTGATTGGCAAAAACAATCACGGCAAACGGGTGAACCATTACAATAATTCGGTTGCTAACAGCCTCGAAATTGACATTTCGGATTATTCCATAAATCATGCCTCAGCTATACACGATCTAGAACGCCGCCGTATTGAAACGGAAGGGATGCTATGGGACGCATTAGAGCAAGATTGCTTTACCCCTTACAGAAAAGCTTTTTCTGAGTTCAACTGGGGAATAGGAATGCAAAGCCTAGTGCTAAGTAAGGTTTATCCCTTTGACAAGTTTTTGGTTAACGGTTTTCCTATAATTGAGTGGGTTGAAACTCGAAATAATGGGAAACAAAAAAGACATCGCAGTTTACAGCAATTTCAGTCTTATTTAGGCTTATCTCGTCGTATTGAGCAATCAGGAGACAAAGAAAGCTTAAGGTGGTTTAACTCTCGTGTAATGAGAGCGCACTTTTATATCTGGTGTATGTGCAGAATTTGCCCGTCCCCTCCCCGTAGGTTGGAGACGGAAATAGGAAGGAAATTAGGAGCGAAATGGGACACCATGAGGCAAGAGAAGAAAGCTAAAGGCAAAGACGCTATTATTCGCCTAACCTTCTACGCTACTCACTTGCTGTTTAACAAGCTAAAGCACGAAATTGTTTTTTAGCCCTTGGGGAATTTCTTATTTTTTGCGAGTAGGGTTTAAAATTGGGAAAAGTTTGATTTAGAGAGATTATGCAGAAACTTTTAAAATTAACCCCGTGGGCGATCGCAGTGGTGGCGGCCTGGTCATTGGGTTTTGTCTATAATGTCTATTATGGCGGAGAGTTAAGCTGGTTAAGATGGATGTATTGGGAGAAAATGTCCTTAGCCTCTCAAGTTGAAAACTCTCCTCGATTGCTAGTTTTAGGCGGTTCTGGGGCGCATCATTCACTTGACTCCGATGTTTTATCAGAAAAACTAGGTATTCCCGTCCTCAACATGGGTTTAGATGGTCCAGTAGGTCTAAACGTTATTTTACCCAGTATTCTCAAAGCAGTGCGTCCAGGAGACATTGTTTTGTTGATTCCTGAAGATCTGATCCTACTAGATGAAGATGGTTTGCTGGAAAGATCAGCCCCATTTGGGGTGGCCATAGGAAGACCCGGACTCGGTGGAATTCCGCCCCTACAATTAGCGGAAACTGTTTGGATGCAGGGAGTTCCGAGTCTCAGGCCGATTACAAAATCTGCCGTAGATCTCGCAGAAAAAGGCCGTCTGACTGGTTACTACTCTGATCCTTTGACCGAAAGAGGTGATCCAACCACTGTGAAAAATCGTCAGGGAAAATGGTGGCAATGGACTATCAATGAATCTATTTCTCCTCATGCAGTAGAAAGAATCGAGCAGTTTCGCCAAGAAGTTGAGGCAAAAGATGCTACTTTGATTTTATCTTTGCCTTGGGTTTATGCCAGTCAGGATGAAAATACTTTATCAAATATGCAGGACATCACGAAAAAATTAAGCAAAATCGCTCCTCTTGTTTATGATGAAAACGATTACAATTTAAAGACAGATTCTAGCCTTTTTGCCGATACTCATCATCACCTTGTCTTTGCAGCAAGGAAACTAAGAGCAGAACAATTAGCCGAACAATTGAAGCCTGTTATTAATACAGTGCAAAGCGAACAATAAACAGTCTGTTAAAAGCATTTTTATAGTTAAATTTTTCACGGATATGAGTCAGGTAAAATCATCAAAATTAACCAATATTTTTGGCTTAGATTTGCGATCGCTCGCTGTTTTCAGAATCGGTTTAGCTTTAGTTGTTATTGTCGATTTATTTAGCCGTTTTAGGGGAATTTCAGCACACTACACAGACCAAGGTGTACTTCCTAGAGACGCTTTACATTCCAATTTATTTGCTTCTTTTATTGCTCTTCAACCTACTCCCAATTCTTTACTCCATCCTTGGTATTGGTCTTTTAATTTACTAAACGGTGGTTTATGGTTTCAATTAATTCTATTTACAGTAGCTCTTATTTTTTGTTTATTTTTATTATTTGGTTACCGCACAAGGTTAGCTGTTATTGCGGTTTGGGCATTAAATATTTCTTTACAAAATAGAAATCCTGCTTTAATTTTCGCAGGAGACGATGTTTTAAGGGCTATGCTTTTTTGGTCTATGTTTTTGCCTTTAGGTTGTTCATACTCTATCGATAGTGCTTTCAATTCTAACCCAAAACCATTACCGAAAAAAGTTATCAATGGGGCCACCGTAGCTTTTATAGTACAACTAATATTTATTTATACTTGGTCAGCAGCTTATAAAACAAAAAGCGAACTTTGGTGGCCCGATGGTGATGCAGTTTACTACTCCCTCCACTTTGATCAATATGCTACCGAATTTGGTCATTTTCTCTTAGGTTTTCCTATCCCTATTTTACAAACACTCACTTTTGGGGCTTTAATTTTTGAATGGATAGGGCCTTTTTTAATTTTTATTCCTTTCCGTACTAGCTGGTTTCGTTGTTTAACTATTATCTCTTTTATTCTCCTACATATTGGCTTTGAATTATGTTTTGCTATCGGAGTTTTGAGTTATCTGAGTGTTGTTAACTGGTTAGCCTTATTACCGACAGAGGTTTGGGATAAAGCACAGGAAAAAATTAGCACTAAACCCCGAAAAGGACTGACTATTTATTACGACAAAGATTGTGGTTTTTGTAAGAAAGTAGTTCATGCAATTAGGACTTTACTGATATTACCAGGCACTCCGTTATTAGAAGCTCAAGGTTATGAATCTATCTATGAGGATATGTTAGAAAAAAATTCTTGGGTTGTGGTAGATTGGGAAGAAAATCGTCATTATAAATTTGAAGCGATCGCTTATGTAGTTAGTCTCTCTCCTATCCTATTTTTCCTAGAACCGTTACTACGTTGGCAACCTATCATGAATAGGGGAACAAAGTTTTACCAAATGATTGCTTCTAACCGAAAAGTTGCAGGAAAATTTACTAAACCGTTTAAGTTTCGTCCTCTAACTGTTGAGTCTTCTTTTCCCTTTAATTTAATTGTCTTATTATTATTATTACTAACAACTATATGGAATCTAAAAGGGTTTGTAGATCAAACAGTTGCCCGTAACAAAGCCTATCGTGATAGTAATAAGAAAGATTGGATTATATCCACTCGTAACCTTCTTAACCGTAGAACTTTTCAACGTCTTAATACTCTTGGTTATTTGACTCGTTTGGACCAAGCTTGGAGTATTTTTGCTCCTGCACCTCCAAGGGACGATGGATGGCACGTTATTGTAGGAAAATTGAACAACGGAGAAACTGTTAATCTTCTCGATGAAAATAGTCCTATTTCTTGGGAAAAACCTACTTTGAAGAGACGTAGACAAATCTATCAGACTATTCAATGGCGTGTCTATTATATCAATCTCAACCGTGCTATGGGACAAAAACTTTATCCTCATTTTGCTAACTATTTAATTCGAGAGTGGAATAAGAATCATTCTGCTGATCAACAGTTAGAAAGTCTAGAAATTTATTTTATGGACGAAAGAACTGTTCCTCCTGGGGAGAAACAAATAATTAATAAGAATAAAGTTTGGTCAGAATATTAGATATTTGAGGTAACAAATAAGAAAATAGTTGAGTATTATTCAGTTTAATTAGACGTTTCAATACCAAGAATTTTCCGAGACTTTATCAATACGTCTTGAGGTAGAAATGGTTTAGTTATATAAAAATCAGCACCAGCTTTCATGCCATTTTCTTCGTCTAAGCTTTGTCCTCTAGCTGTAAGCAAAATGATATAGACATCGGAGAGATAGTTATCTTTTTTGACTGTTTTACAAACTTCTAATCCACTAATATGAGGGATCATTACATCCAAAAATACTAAATCAGGCTTTTGTTTTTGGATCAACTCTAATGCTTCTTTTCCATCCCTTGCTGTTATGGTTAATACCCCGTTGTCTTCAAGTTCTTCTAAAATTTGCTCCATTAAAGTGACAATATTCGGTTCGTCATCGACGATTAATACTTTTTTCATTATTAAAATTTAAAAATAAGTGTTACTCTAGGGTTAGAAAAATAAAACAATATAATTAGTCGTTTAAGAAATCATTAGCTCAAAAAAACAGATCAGATATGTATGTCAAAATAGGGAAAATTATAGACAACTGGTCAAAATTAAAAATAAGACACCGCACCAAGACAGAGGAATTCTCTCCAACCCCCAACTTCACCAACACTTTGTGATGCAGGTGCAAGATATGAGTTTAAGATCAATTCTTATCCCAAAATTAACTAACGGTAGTAGCCAAGTTAAGGTTTTAAAAGTTTTTTGTTACTGGTAAACTTACAAAAAATGTTGTACCTTTACCTACTTCGCTAGTCAGCCAAATTTTTCCCCCATGTTGTTCAATAATTTGTTTAGAAATAGATAAACCTAACCCTGTTCCTTTCGGCTTTGTAGTCAAAATATTGCCGACTTGTTGGAACGGTTCGAATATCTTGTTATAGTCATTTTCTGCAATTCCGATGCCTGTGTCAGTGATAGAAATCAATAGATTCTTATGATCTGCTTTAGCACTACAGATAACAGATCCGCTTTCTGTAAATTTAAGTCCGTTAGAAATTAAATTAACAAACACTTGAATGAGGCGATCTTCATCTCCTAAAATGGAGGGTAATTCCTCAGAGAAATCTTCGATCAACTCTACGGGAGATTCGTAAAACAAAGGGGAAATAGAAGCGATCGCCCAAGTTAAAATTGTGTGGGGTTTAACAGGAACTAAACTCAGAGTTATTTTTCCTGATTCTATTTTTGTCATGTCCAAAAAGTCATTGACCAATTTACCCAGTCTTTCTCCTTCAGATACTACAATATCTAAGTTTTGTTGGATACGGTTGATGGCTTTGCTTGTTTGTTTATTCGGATTTTTTATCTGAGAAAAAATAACCTTGTTAAGTTTATCTCTAATCAACGCAGAAAAACCAACAATAGAAGTTAAGGGTGTTCGCAACTCGTGAGAAACCATAGATAAAAAGTTCCTCTTCATTCGTTCTACTTCCCGTTCTTTGGTAATATCTCGAATTAAAATAACTACCCCAAGATACTCTTCCTCCGTATCTTGTTCCTTTTTAATAATACTACTAGCCAATGCTTGCCCAATAGCATGATGGGGTAAAGGAATTTCCACTGTAACTACTGTTTGATGGGCTAATTCTTTTCTCTCTAGCAACAAAGATAACTCAGAAGGAAAAACATCTAAAACTTGCTTCCCTATCAAAGACGAAGTAACACCAAACATAGACAATAGGCTAGGATTATAACGGGTAATTGTGCCATAAACATCTACCACCAATAGTCCGTCCCCTAAATTGTCCACAATGGCGTTGAGATCCGCTACAGTTCTTTGTAGAGTTTTTGACTGTTTTCGGGTTTTTCTGAGTAGATTACTCTGATAGACTGCCACTCCTAGCTGGTTAGCCACCTGAATTACCAGGTCAATTTCCCGTTTAGGCCAGTATCTAGGTTTCTGATGGTCATAAACTCCCAACATTCCCCACAGTTGCTCCCCAACAAATACAGGAACTATCAGCAAAGCTCTAATTTGTAACTGCTTGTATCCCTCTCGGTGGGCAAAACTTAACTCTGCTGTGTCAACATCATTGATTGAAAAAATTTCCTGGTTGCGATGACATCCTCCTTGAGCGTACTGAAGATAAGTATCTTCCCAGAGGGATTTTCCTTTAGCATCCCTACTCACCAAAGGTTTCCACCCCTTACCCAAAGATTCGTACAAAAATTCTCCTCCCCAATTTTCCCAAAAACGATACACTACCACACGATCGCACTTCAACATCTGTCTGATTTCGTCGGTGGTTGAAGCAAATATGGTTTCTAACTTCAAACTCTGACGAATTCGCTCGATGACACGAGCTAAAGCCTTTTCTTGATTAGCTATCTCTCTTAGATGTTCTTTTTGAAATTGAACTTGTTTCAATGTCCTCTCGAGCATCTTGGCCTTTTTTTGACTCTCTTTGAGTAGAGCAGACTGTTGAATACCAACGCTGAGATGGGTAGCTATCTTGGTGACAAATCCTTTTTCTTGGGTTTTCCATCGACGAGGAGCGGAACATTGATGGATACAGAGTAACCCCCAGAGTTTTTTCCCCATCAACAAAGGGGCTACCATATTGGCTTTAACTTGAAATTTCTCTAAAATTTGACGGTGACAGTCGAGTATGTTGGCTTGATCGAGATCGTCAATGGTAAACAGATGACCTTGTTGATAATAAGGTCCCGAGTGCTTAGCAAAACAGTGGTCCTCCACTTTGACGTGTAGAGCGGAAATGTATCCAGGGGCTACGTCTTCGGAGATCGGTTTTGCCAGGGCAAAATCTGCATTAGGCTCGAAGCGGAAAATAGCCACTCGATCCGCTTTTAGGAGGTGACGAATTTCTCTGACAGCAGTTTGAAAGATTGTTTTTAATTCTAAAGTGCGACGAATTTTATCGATAACTTCCAGTAAAGCCCGTTCTTGCTCCACAATAATCCCTTGTTCTTGGGCATATTCTTCAATCTGTTTGACGTGACAGCTTTGTTGCAGAGCCACACTGATATGATGGGCAACTCGTTTTAACAGATGAATGTCTCCATCTTGCCACTGTCGACAACGAGTATGTTCAAACCCTGCTAGCAGTCCCCATAGTTGTGAACCCTCGAACAAAGGGACAATAGCTACGGATTTTACCCCGAAACCCTCTAGCATGCCCCGATAACATTCAGCAAAGCGATGGTCGTCTTGAACATCTTCAATAATACAATGTTGATTGTCTTTAAACCTTCCCCCTTGGGTTTCTTGTAAATATTCATCGTGCCACGTTACTCCCACCAGAGAAACAAAATCACCCGGAGCGGATTCAAAAATAAACTCTCCCCCGTAACTGGGATCAAACTGATAGATGGTTATGTGTTCGACTCCCAATAATTTCTGCACTTCTGTGGCAGCGGTTTGGAATATGGTATTTAGGTTTAGGGTTTGACGAATTTTATCGATGACTAATTCTAGAGATTGCTCTTTCTGGTGAGTTTTGATTAAAGCATCGCTTTGTTCTTTTAAGGCGGTTGCTAGGGCAGTTTGTAGCTGTTGTTTGTGTTGTTGGGTTTGACTTAGAAGTTCCGCTTGTTGTAGGGCAATACCTAAATTGATCCCTATTTGTACCATAAAGTCGATTTCTGTGGTTTGCCAGTGATGGGGACCTCTATTTTGATAGGCGGCTAAGAGTCCCCACAGGGATTGATCTTTATAAATAGCGACGATAATGTAAGCTCGAGCTTGGTATTTTTGTAGCAGTTGTAAGTAATTCTGAGAAAATCCTGCTGCGTAAATGTCGTCACAGACTCTAAACAAGTCGTCGGGGTTAGCAGGGGGTTTTTGATTTTTTTGTAAGTGGGTGTGATTTAATTCTAAATTGTCTAAAAAATTAATAGTAGGGTGTTTTTCGCCCTTTTTTTGGTTATTTGTGTCTTCTGGATCTTGAATGAGTAGCGATCGCCATCCTTCTGCCACGGATTCGGCGATCAATTCTCCCTGATCTTCGTTATTAAATCGATAAACAGCTACGCGATCGCATTTGAGAAATTTGCGAGTTTCTTGGGTGGTTATGTTTAAAACGATATTAATATTGAGGGAGCAACGGATTTTATTGATAATGGTGTATTGTTCTATGGCTGTTTCCACTGCTTTGCCAATCAGTTGTTCTTGCTTTTGTTGTTCTTGGTAGATTTCACCGCGTCCTACAGCAACACTCAAATGAAAGGCTATTTCTTGTACTAATTCGCTATCTTGTTCTTGCCAATAACGAAGTTCTGAACAATGGTAAATAACGATGAACCCCCATTCTCTTTTTTGTAGGGTTATGGGAATCAGCAGTTCAATGATCTCTTTCCCTATTTCTATACAGGGTTTTAATTTTTGCGATAAGAGTAGGGTGGATTTTTGCTTATCTGTATCAATCTGTCCCAAGGTATTAGGCAAAAAAAGTTTTGACTTATCCCAAGAACTTGAGGATGCTCTCTCGTCATCCCAGAGTTGTCCCCCCAATTGATAGATCAATACTCTATCTACTTCTAAAAATGCCTTGAGTTTGCTGGCAATGGACCCATAAGTTTTCTCTAGTTCACCGCTTCCGTGGATTTCCCTAATAACCTTGATTAAAAATTTTTGTTGAGCAATCTTTCCTTCATCAGATTGGGTTGACATAAGAAAACCCTGTTAGGTTAAATACAATTGACAATGTACAGTCTAAATTTACTAACTCAACCTCTCACAATTATGCTGTACACATGACAAACAACACCCCAACCTTACTCTGCGGCTTCATTCCTCTTTAACGTCATCCTATTTGAAGACACCTAGCTACCGATCGCTTTTTTCCATGTTTTCGGTTTGGCTAATGGTGTTACTTCCTATTTTCCCATTTGAGGAATCATCCGTTTTCGGATTGGGTGTTGTTTTTGGATACGAGACAGATGTGAGTTTAAACAGCGTTGAGTTACCTCTTAGTTCTACGTTTAACTTTATACTGGGCTGTTTTATCTGCCAGGGAGGCTCTATTAGCCTCTACTAATAATCTATCAACTCTTGTTCCTGTTGGCCTAAATTTGTAACAAAGCTTGATATTTGAGGTTCAAGTAGATCCATCAGAAGTACCGCAACACTCGATATTCACAAGGCAAAAGTTTTAGCCCATAATTCTATAGGTAACGCTTATCAGGATCAACAGGGATAAAGATCTTAGACTTCCTGAGATATTTCCAGGCGATACCATCAGGATCTTTGCTTTGACTCCATTCGGCAAAATTGCTATCGGTTTTACGACGACCAATAGTGCTAGGGGTTATATCGAGTCTTTTAGCTAAATCTGATTGAATGAGGGTAAATTTTTCTTTTTTCTCGATTTCAGGAGTAGTTTCCTGGGGTTGAGATGGAGGTTGTGAGGACTCTGGTGTTTCTGTTTTCTCGATATCGGGGGTTTTTTCTGGAGATTGAGGTAGAGGTTGTGAGGACTGTGGTGTTTCTGTTTCTGATGAGGAAGAAGACTGATCGGATGGTTGATGTTGTTGTAATCGTTCTTCTTTGAGGGCAGCTAATTGAGCAAAAGGACTCGATAAAGAACTAGGGGAAGGGGGGGAAGAAACTTCAGGGGGAGGGGATGCAACTGGGTTGCTTTGAGGGATATCCAGTTCTTCATCGTCTTCATCCTCACCATCAAAGTTTGTCGGTTCTTCAGGTTCTTCCTCCGTCGGTTCGCTATCATCGAGGATACTGCCTAAAGTGCTGGCGGTAATAAAATAGTATACTTTTCCTTGTTCTGGCAATTCCTGAAAAGTTGCGCCAAATTCTTCTGCTTTTCTTGCTAAGAAACGTTTAGCACTTCCTGCACTTAAATTGGCTTTAAGGGATAAATCCATTGGGGTAACTTGCCCCTGATTTTCTTGGATTAATTGGGTAAAAATAGGGTTAATTTTAGCACTCCACTGTTGCCACTGATAATTGTCCACCAATTTCCAGATAATAACTAGGGCAACAAATCCTAATACCCACATCCAGGCCTTGTAAAGAAGGACGATAACTGCGGCAAGGGGAAGGATTAAGATTAAGAGGGCCGTTGGAGTTGGATTACCATCGAATACTTTTCCAGTCATAATTTCTGGTCTTTTCTAGAAGTAGTTAGCACAGCTTATACAAGAAATTATTCCATCAGTGTAACCGATGGCTTTCTTGGGAGAGAAATATAGACAGTTGTGCTTTAGGTATTGCACCTTTACTTAAGCTAGGTTAGCTTATTTTGTTGACCAAAGGTAATTTTAACCAAATTTCAACTTTGAGTCAAAAGCTTTGTATAGGGATCAGGAATGATTGATGAGATATTTTTTTTCCCAGTTATCAGTTATCAGTTACCATTGCTCACTGTTGACTTTTCCCTGTTGTCCGTTGCCTTATACCTCAGACTGAAATTCTCAGAACTGATGACTGATTTCTGTATTTGGCGTTGGGATTTTGTAATTTATCACCATCGGTTGTTTCTAGAAACGTCGTCTGCGCAAAATTCCGTAGAAGATAGCCATAAAAACAGAAATAGCTATCAAAAGTAAAATAAAAATTCCTGGTATGAACCCTAAAATCCCCAAACCCCTCAAAACGTAAGTTGTCACAGTAATCACAACAGAACTAATTAAAGCCAAGGTAATAAAAGAAGATTTAAAGGGAGTAGATTTGCTCATAGCTAACCGGGGATAAATTAACAATAACAATCGATAGTCTGTGTTGCGAAGTCTAACTGTGAACCCCTAAATCCGATGTTTCTAAGCGTTTTAACATGGCTTCTCTGGCTTGTTGGGCGAGACTGTCATCGAGGGGTATTAACTCTATTTCTGTTTGATATTTTTTTTGTAATGCGGTTTTGATCAACCAGTCGGCCAGAAAAGGATTTTTTGGTAATAAGGGGCCGTGGGAATAAGTAGCGATCGCATTACCATAAAAAGCCCCTTCGTAACCGTCTTCCCCATTATTACCGTACCCAGAGCGAACTTTTCCTAGAGGTTGTACATCCCCCAAATAAGTTCGGCCTCCATGATTTTCAAAGCCAATAATTACTGGTGGTTCTCCTAACATTTGTTGCAAATCTTCTGCGAGGGGAGAGGCGGTGATCTCAAAAACCACATTCCCTATACAACGGGAAGCCTTTGGCCCTGGATGTTTGGTAACTAAATCCAACAATCCTAACCCTTGGATGCGTTGCCCTAAAGCTGGTTCGTAGTAATGGCCCAGAAGTTGAGGAGATCCACAAGTAAACACCCCAGGGGTTCCCACCTCTAACCTCTTACGTAGGATGTCGGCTTTTTTCCCTTGTAAGTCTCGCATGACGATTTCTTGTTGACGATCTTGGGCCCCACCCCCCACGATTACATCTACATGGTTAAACTGTTCTGCTTCGGTTTGCTGATCCAAAGGAAGGATCTCTACAGGAATACCTCGCCATTGACAACGGCGTTGGATAGAGATGACGTTGCCGCGATCGCCGTAGGTACTCATTAAGTTGGGGTAAAGCCAACCGATGGTTAAACAAGGGATTTCAGACATAAATTATCGTAAACTTGCTGATTGAACTAATAATAAACTACCTGCGGTCAATCCAAGAATATTGGGCAACCAGGCTCCTAGAAATGGGGTTAAAATCCCCCAAATACCGAGGGAGGTACTCATAAAGGCCAAAAGATAGTAACCAAAAATTAAACCCACACAGACACCAAAACTGGTGGCTTTGTTGGTGTTTTGGGGTCTGACCCCGATGGCTGCCCCCACTAAGCCAAAGATGAGACAAATGAAGGGCATGGCGTACTTTTCTTGGAGACGAACTCTTACTTTTCTAACCCGTTTCTCGTTGCCACTCAATTGCATGGCTTTGAGGTACTCTTTGGTTTGGGCGATGGTCATTTCTGTAAAATTTTGACGACGGTTGGCTAAGTCTAAGGGGGCCCGAGGTAAGGCTAGTTGTTGATGTTGAAAGCGCACAATATTGCGGTAGGAACCGTCTGGGGCAATGAGGTAGACTGTCCCGTTAAAAAAGTCCCAAGTATTACTGGAAATGTTCCAGGTGGCGGACTCGGAGGTAACAATTTGGTTAACCCCTTCTTGGGTGCGGTCTAAAATAGTCAGGCCGCTCATTTTGTCGCCGTTGTATTCTTCGGCGTAGAATAAACGGGTTAAAACGGTGGCTTCTTGACCGTTTTCTTCTTGAATTGTTTTGTATTCAGGGTAAACAATATTGCGCTCTTTAAAATCGGGTCTTTCTTGATTTACTGCTCGTTCTAGGGTAACTGCAGCTTGATGGGTGGCGGCTGGTGCGATCCAGTCGTTGACGATAAAAGCGCATCCTGTGATCATCAGACCAAAAAGAACCACGGGAATAATTAAACGATAAACGCTAACTCCTAAACTTCGTAGGGCAATAATTTCGCTGTCGCTGGATAAACGACTGTAGGCCATCAAAGCGGCCAATAGCATGGCCATGGGGAAGGCTAAACTAACAAAGCCTGGCAGTTTCAGTAGTAAAATTTGTAAAGCTACCGACAGCATCAGTCCCGACTCGGTTACTCGACGCACGAGGTCGAATAATGTACCGATGGATAGTCCCAAGGAGGTGAAAATGCCCATGCCAAAGAGAAATGGCAATAGGAGTTCGATAAACAGGTAACGATCCATGATGGATAAACCAGGGATCTGAGGTTTAAGTTTGATTTTAAGGGGGTTTACTTGACCAATATCCATAATTTGTGTGTGATCTTAGAGTTGATCTGTTGTCTCTAATTTCCTAAATAATACTGTCGCACCAGAGGATTGTTATAAATTTCTTCTGCGCTGCCGGCTGCTAAGATTTGACCGTCCCGCATAATGTAGGCGCGGTTGGTGATAGCTAGGGTGGCTTGGACGTTGTGATCGGTGATTAAAATACCCATCTGACGGTCTCGTAGTTGGGCGATCATGGTTTGAATTTCTGAGACAGCGATGGGGTCAACGCCGGCAAAGGGTTCGTCCAATAATAGAAAATCTGGCCCCTGTTTCCCCACAGCCAAGGAACGGGCTAATTCGGTTCTCCGTCTTTCCCCCCCGGAAACTTGAGAGCCTTTTGTGTTGGCAATTTTTTCAAGTCGAAATTCTTGCAGTAGGCTATGAAGACGTTGGGGCCGTTGTCGGAAGGGGACGTTGGTTTGTTCGAGGGCTACTTGGATATTTTCCGATACACTTAGATGACGGAAAATACTGGGTTGTTGGGTCATGTAACCAATACCCAAGCGAGCGCGCTTATTGAGGGGCAAACGGGTTACTTCTTGCTGATTTAACCAAACTTTCCCTTTATTGGGTTTAATTAAACCGGTAGCTATGTAAAAGGTGGTTGTTTTTCCTGCGCCGTTGGGACCAAGAAGGCCGACAATTTCCCCAGGGGCGACTTTGATGTTGACTCGGTTAACAATGTCTCTTTTTCCGTAGCTTTTATGAATGTTTTCTAAAATCAGTGTCATGGCTCGGAATTTAAAAGTCGGGGGTGGGTAAGGTGGTGTCTAAGGGAGGTGCTGGAGACACGGGAGTCTGTTGAGGAGGTTGGTTTTCGTTCTCTGTGACTAGATAAATGGATTCTACCTGTTGTGCTGATTCTGGAGTGGCAATGAAGCGGCCTTCATCGATAAGATAGGTCATGCTTTCGGCTCGCATACTGTTGCCTTCTTGTAGCACATAAACGTCTCCTGTGAGAACTAAACGCCGTTCTCGGCTGAAATACTGCGCCTGTGCGGAAGTGCCTTGTATTTGACGAGCAGGATAGAAGAATTGTACGTTACCTCTAGCAGTGACTACGCCGGTTTCTGAGTTTGCTTCTTGGATGTCGGAGCGAACGGTGAGGGGGCTATTTGCGGGCGGGTTTTGGGCTTGTACGTTTCTGGGAATAGTTTCTAGGGTCATTGTACTTACCGTGGCAACTAAAATGCCGCCGAGGACTCCGATGGTGTTTTTGTGGGAGACAAAGGGGGTGAAAAACATGGTTTAGCTATGGGGCTGATCGCTTTTGAGTTTATTCTATTGCTTTAGTGTAATCAATCTTTTTTGGGGCGATCGGTGAACTGTCCAACTCTGGGTGGATTTTGTTGAAGAGGACGAGGTTGCTCAAGTGTTTGTTGCGTCATCTGAAATATTTGCTTAATTCTTTGTTAATTTTTTAATAGATTATTTAGATAGAATCTGAACGGTCCCAATTTTGAGGTTTTTTAAGCAAGCTTTCTACTTCTGAAGCGGGCAATGGTTTAGCAAAAAAGTAACCTTGACCTTGCTCACAATCTAACCACTTTAATTGTGCTAGTTGTAGTTCTGTTTCTATACCTTCTGCAATCACATCTAATCCCAAAATATGGGCTAAACTAACGATCGCTCGGACAATTTCTGCGTTTTCGTTATTAGGTTCCATACGCATCACAAAGGAACGATCAATTTTTAAGGTATTGACGGGAAAACGATGTAAATAACTCAAAGAAGAATAGCCAGTCCCAAAGTCATCTAAACAAATTTCAATATCTCGTTCTTGTATCTTTAATAGAATATTTGTTGCTGCTTGTAAGTTTTCCATTAATAGGGTTTCGGTAATTTCTAATTTTAAACTTTTTGGCTCTAAATTAGTTTCTTGTAATATATTATCTATGGTATTAATTAAGTTGCTGTATTTTAGTTGTTTACTAGACAAATTCACTCCTATTTTTAAATGGGAATAGTGAGGGAATTGATCTTGCCACTGTCGCATTTGTTGGCAAGCTTCTTTTAATGTCCATTCTCCTATAGAAATAATAAGTCCTGTTTCTTCGGCTACAGGAATAAATTGAGCAGGAGAAATTAACTTTTTCTGGGAGTGATTCCAACGAATTAGGGCTTCAAATGCTGTTAGTTGACCAGTTTTTAAACAGATAATCGGTTGATAATAAAGACTAAATTCTTGCTGACTTATACCTATTCTTAAGTCTGTTTCTAGTTGTAAACGGCTAACTGCTCGTTCGTGCATTTCACGGTCAAAAATTGCATAACAGGCTTTTCCGTCGGCTTTTGCACGATACATGGCAGTGTCAGCATCTCGCAAAATTTCTGCGGCTTTTTCATAACCTAAACTACTCAAAGCGATACCAATACTTGTGTTAATAAATATATTTTGATTTTGTAATATGAAGGGAATTTTTAGGTCTAAATGGATACGTTTAGCGACGTTTATCGCATCTTGAATATTTTCAATATCTTCTAGTAAAATGGTAAATTCATCACCACCTAACCTCGCTAATGTGTCATTACTGCGTAACCCTTCTTGGAGTCGATGAGAAATTTCTTTGAGTAGTTGATCACCAATTGCATGACCTAAACTATCGTTAATAACTTTGAATTCATCTAAGTCTAAAAAGAGAACGGCAAAGGTAAACTTTGGATAACGTTTTTGTCTTTGTATGGCGTGTTCTAAACGATCCATAAATAAAATACGATTGGGTAAATTGGTTAGGGGATCGTGAGTTGCGTTGTATTGTAATTGTTCTTCTGCTTCCTTTTGTTCGGTGATGTCACTATCTATCCCATCAATACGAATAATATTACCTTGTTCGTTATAAACACAGCGTATTCTGCTCAATAACCAACAAATTTGACCATCTTTTTTAAGGAGACGATATTTGCATTCTGTATAACCTGTTTCTTTGACAATTTGTCGATGAGATTCGACTAATTCTTGATCATCGGGATGAATTAATTCCCGCCAAAGCTGACTATTATTGTATATTTCTGATAAAGAAAAACCCAAGGTAGTCTGAGCAACAGGATTAATATAAATTAGCTGACAAAAATTACCATCAAAAGACCAAATCATGTCTTGAATAGAGTTTAAAATACCTTCTAACCTTTGCTCACTTTCAGATAAAGCTTGCTCCATTTTTTTCCGTTGGCTAATGTCTGTAATCATACTCAACGAACCAACATAATTTCCTTTATTATTCAATAAAGGATTACTAGAAACAATTGTCCATAATTCCCCACCATCTCGACAGCGAAACTTTACATCGTTGGTTTCAGTCGTACCTTGGGAGCGTTTTTGTATTCTCTTTTCACTCTTTATATTTTCTTCTAAATCAACAAAATCAAATAAGTCTTTACCTATAATTTCATCTATTTTATACCCCAACATTTCAGCCATTTGTTGATTGACAAAAGAGGTTTTATTCTCTTGATCGATAATCCAAATTCCTTCTGTGGCAGTTTCTACAATTTGACGGTATTTTTTTTCACTTTTTGATAAGGCTTCTTGGGCTTCATAATTTTCTGTAATATCTCTTAAAGAGACTAAATATCCTGATTGTCCCTGCCAAGTAATGTTAGCTACGCGCATTTGAGCAATAATTAAATTTCCTTCGGGTTGTTGAATAAAAATTTCCGTGGGTTGATCATTGCCCACAGGTAAACCTAAAGGATGATCTATCAAATCCGTAGCGGAACGTCCAAAAATTCTTACACCGGCATCATTAATAAAGCGTACTTTTCCTTGTGGATTTATTACCAGTAAACCGTCGGAAATGGTACTAATAATACTTGCTAGTCTTTCTTCGCTTTCTTGAAGGGCAACTGTTTGATGAATTTGCTGAGTAATATCGATGGTTTGACCTAATAAATGCAAGGGGTTTCCGTCAATATCTCGAATTAAAGTTGCTTGGTGTAACCCATAAATTATTTGATTTGTTTTGGTAATGTAGCGTTTTTCTAAGCAAAAACTGTTAATTTCTCCTGAGAGTAATTTATTAAATAATTTTTTTTCTTTTTCTATGTCTTCGGGATGGGTAATATCTACACAACCTTTAGTTAATAATTCTTCAGCGCGATAGCCAACTAATTCACACAAAGCTTGATTAACATTGATTAATTTGCCATTCATCTTTGCTAACCCCATAGCTGTGGGAGACTTGGCAAAAAGAAGACGAAATTTCTCTTCGCTTTTTCTTAGGGCAAGTTCAAGGTTTTTTGACTCGGTGACATCGCGCCCAACAGCATAAATTAATTTTTTTTGGAGATTAACAACAGAAGTCCACGATAACCAACGATAGGAGCCATCTCGACAACGATAACGGTTTTCGCAATGAGAGGATTGTTTATTTTGGCTTAAGTTTTCTAGTTTTGCTAGGGTGGAAGGGCGATCATCGGGGTGAACAAACTCTAATAAGGGTTTCGATTTTAATTCTTCTGCTGAATAACCGAGGGTTTGGGTAAAAACTGCATTTGTTTTCTTGAAATAACCGTCAAAACCGGCAATACAACAGATGTCTAAGTTAAGCTCAAAAAAGCGATCGTTGGTAACATCTTCCATTGCTTGTGGTTGTTGATCGGCTTTTTGGCTAATGGTGGTACCAATAATTTGAGCAATGATTTCTAAAAAATTGGATTCTTGTGGGCTATATTCGCGTTTATTGCCATTGTAAACCCCTAAGATGCCGTAGGTTTCTTGTGACGTGGGAATAATTGCACTGATACCACTCATAATGCTGTGATTAGCCAAAAAGGGATGACAAGCAAAGGTATCGTTGGTGGTGAAATCTTCAACGATTAGAGTTTGGCCAGTTTTGACGGTTTGACTCAGGTGACAGCTTTCGTGCAGATAAAGGATGGGGTTTGCTTCTTCTTGTTGATTCCAACCAACTCCTTGTATTAGCTGTAATTCGGAATCGTCAATCCCTCGCTTAAAAATACCGCAGTGATGTATTTGGAGGCGATCACAAATAATTTGAGTTACTTCTTGGAGAAAACTGTCAATGTCTGAACAATTTAGGGCAATTTGAGCAATTTCACCGATCGCTTTTTGTTGGGAAATTTCTGCTTCGACAGCAGGTTCCCAGGACTTCTTATCTGCCTGATTTTGGTATTGAAACTTATCTTGCACTCGTCCTAAGTCCCCATGCCACTGTTGTTAACCTAAATTGTCTGCCTTTAGCACCTTTTTATGATCCCTTCTAATTCTAAACAAATTTTTTCCAGTTTTCCATAAAATGCCGATGGTGGACTATGATATTTTTCTGTTAGGTTTATTTAACAGTTTATTAACTAGAAAACTAATACTGTGCCAATTTGTCTTAAATACAGAATTTTGGTGAGTATTTCTTAATCATATAAGTTTTAAAATACTACTCTTTTACTACTTTCCTATAAAATGCCGATATTTACCTTAATAATATTACTATTTTTTTTAGTTTCTTTAGCATTACGTTTTTGGAATTTAGGTCAATTTAACACTTTGGTTTTTGATGAAGTTTATTATGCTAAATTTGCTAATCATTATTTAACCAGAACCCCTTTTTTAAATTCTCACCCTCCTTTAACGGAATATTTAATTGCTGTGGGAATGTGGTTAGGTTCTCTGTTTCCAGCTTCTCCTGATATTATCAACAACTTAACAGGATCTTGGCGTTCAACTCTTAGTTATCGTTGGTTAAATGCCTTGACTGGTTCTTTTTTTCCTTTGATTTTAGGAGCGATCGCTTATCAACTTACTTACCGTCGCTCTTATACTATAGTGGTTACTTTATTGGCTACTTTGGAGGGATTATTTTTAGTTGAATCTCGTTATGCTTTGAATAATATTTATTTAATCAGTTTTGGTCTATTGGGGCATTTATTTTTTTTATTATTTGTTAATAGAGGAAAATATTTATATTTAACAGTTACTGGAGTATTTTTAGGATTATCAGCAACAATTAAATGGAATGGCTTGGGTTTCATATTGGGGATTTACTGTTTGATTTTTATGGTTTATATTTCTCACAAATTTAATAACTTATTTGAGTTACGAAACTTAGGATTATTTGCGAGAATAAAATTTAATAAACCTTTTTTACTATTGTTTAATTTATTAATTGTCCCTATTTTTACTTATAGTATTCTTTGGTTACCTTATTTATTATTGAATTCTGAATATAGTTTGTGGCAAATTCATCATAAAATTTGGTCTTTTCATCAGAGTATTGGCGATGGTTTAGATGTCCATCCTTATTGTTCTAGGTGGTATAGCTGGTTAATTATGGCTCGACCAATTGCTTATTTTTATGAAAATAAAGACACACCTTCTGGAACGATTATTTATGATGTTCATGCTATGGGTAATCCTATTTTATGGTGGTTAGCAACGGGTTCTATTATAGTTTTTGTTCTGTTTGTCTTGATCATTTTACTTAGAAAGAAACATAATTATTATTTCCCAGTCTTGATTTTTATTCTAATTAATTATTTTTGTAATCTATTACCTTGGATATTAGTAAGTCGTTGTACTTTTTTATATCATTATATGTCTGCTTACAGTTTTTCTTTATTAGGAATTGGTTTAATTATCGAACAATGTTTAATCAGTACCTCAATTTTTAATCGCCGTTTAGGAATTCTACTATTATTATTAATTAGTTTGTCTTTTGTTTATTGGCTGCCTATTTATTTAGGATTTCCTCTCTCTTCAGAAGGGTTTACCATGAGAATGTTACCCAATTGGATTTAGTTTTCAAGGGATACTTCGTTGCTAATAATAATTTTTAGTGGCAAAGTAGCAAGCAGTTTGCTTGCACTTCATTAAATCTCAACTAAGATAATTCTAGTCCGCTGTCTTCAAAGAGTTTAACTAGTTTTTCTTCCATTAATTGTTCTTCCCTTAACATGACAAGACATTTTTTAGCAAACCAATCGTCACTTTTAATTTTGTCTCTTAAAAAGTCCTTTACATCTTGATCAGTGATCTCTTTTTCTTCGTAAAGTTTCTGTATTTCTTCTAGGGAACGATAAAGAAGGGTGTTTTTCCCAAAAACTTCATCTTCGTAAATAACTTCTTTACTCATCCATTCCCAGTCAACTCTTTGTATCCAAAGTTTTTCCCCTGAAAAAATAGAGTTAATATTTAGGGTTAAATCATCAGTTACCCACCAATAAGTCTGGGGATCGTCGTACATATCCCCAGTCAAACTGTTGGCAAGAGTAACATGATTTCCCGAAAAATTACGAATATTAGCGTTAGCATTTTCTGTGGTTCGATAAGCAATTTTTAACCGTAGATAAAGTCCTTCTTTTTCGTATTTATTCTTACGAGGAATCAGGTTAAAAAAGCTAATAGCCGCCCCTGCTTCGTAAATTTCAATTAACCCTTGTTCTTTGTCTAAATACCAGTTTGAACCATAAATTGCTGCGTCTACTGCTGCCGCTGTTCCTCTTTGTCCCAAAATATCCTTTTCTGTGGCAAAATAAGGACGGGGCATTACTGTCTTTTTTACCTTTGGAAAAAATTCTCGTTTCGGTTCCATAATTTTTCCTTGAAATCCCCAATATAATGACAAGTTTTACCTTTACAATCTTTTATTATAGTAGTTTATTCCAAAGATTCTATTTATTTATATAACTTAAAGTGAGGATAGGATTTTTACTAAGTATTATCAAGAAAATTCAATATTTATTGCGAATATGATAAAAGATTAATCTTTTAAATAGATAATTGTAATAGGGAGAAGGGAAAAAACAATTCTCTTTGAACTGAAAAGCAGAAAATAAATTAATACTGGTTTCACAAACCTTGGAGGTAGAAAGTATGAAACTTAATGATATGTTACAAGGATTTATCGAATATCTTACGGAAGGCTTTGCTAGAATTTTTAGTCCTGCTAAAGATGATTATAAGGATATTGGGGTACAACCTTATGATTGTAAGCCTTATATTGAAACAGAACTTAACGAAACAGCCTAGAGTTGTTAATGGATGCTAATTGGTATTAAAAAAGGGGAGAACTTTAGTTCTCCCCTAATATTTGATTGATAAATTTTTGGTGTGTGAGTTAAAGACAATAGTCTCATCTTTTATGTATAACTGTTATTTTTGAGCCACCCTAAAGTCGCCAAAGCTACTAGCATTAAAATGAGTTTCTACTTGTTCAACAGTAACACGATTAGCTGTTTTATCAACTGCTTTGGGAGTCATTGGGGACTGGCCTAACTGTAGTGACACATAAAGTAACCAAGTTACTGTACTGGCTAATAAAAAACGTTCTAACATCTCACACCACCTAGAGTTAATTGCATGGAACTGCATTTAATAGAGTAAACTGACTAGGATTTAACTGTCGAATTCTAGAAGCATTATAAAATTTTTCCAAACTATGACAGCTATCTCTTCTGACTATCTATCTCCATTTATCTTTACTGTCTTTGGAGATTGCTCAGGGTACCTTATTGCTTAAAAAGCCTAAGATACTTCATGGTTAGAAAACGAACAATTTCCTTGACGTATCCATAGTAACAAACCATAGGACAAATTTGTGTAAAGGCCAATGTTAAGAGTGATGATATTTTGATGAGAGAATTAATCTGAGTTCGGTGTTCGGTGTTAGGAGGGTAGCTCTACCCTACTTCATAGCAGAATTCAGTCTTTTGCTACTAATCAATGGGGAATTTCAAGGCAACAGGGCAAGCAATTAGATCCGGTTTATCAATAAAACGATTCCGATTCCCTTGAAGAACTTCAATCGCATCATTTCTTCTTTTTTCTTCAGTACTTACGGAATCACTGCAATGCCATTCTGTTAAGAGTTCAACTAATTCTGGTTCTTCTTTGCCATTTTTTCCTATTTCTGCTCCATATTCATCATTCATGTAAAAAATGGCTCTCGCTATTTCACCCCTTGAAGTTACAGGTGGCTCAACAGTTGAATTTACTTTTTCAAAATCACAACTTGGAGCAGCCGCCACCGCTAATCTATTTTCCATTCCAGGAATAATTGTAAATGTTAGGTTACCTCTAGCCGTGTTTACATTTTTTAAAGCTGGATATAAATTATGTAAGTCTCCTTCCATAACATTAAATCTTTCACTGTTTCTTCTACAGTTTTTGCGACTCTGATCTTCACATCCTGCCGCTGGCTTCATCCAAGAAGCTGGATAAACGTGTTCCACATTTATGTCTCCACTTCTATCTTTTTCAAAAGCCCCGCAGTATAAAGATGTTGCTCCATCTTCATATAAACTTTCCCAAAAAATATTTCTAGCTTCTCTATAATTTTCTATTCCCGTTTGGTCTGCTCGTACGGCGGTACTAAAACTCAACATTAAGACTAAGTTAATTAATAGTAAACAACTTAGTTTTTTGAAAAATTCAACAAAACTATTCTCTAATTTCATGATGTTAAAGACTTTTCTATATTACGCTTTAAGTATATTCGGTTAAGTAATTTCTGATTATTAACTTTTTTATATTTTTTAGTTTTCTTTATCTCCAAGCACGATGATCGCAGATCAATCAAACCATATCATCAGATATCATGTAGTAAACAGTCCTATACCGAAACTGGATGGGGATAACTGATGCCAGACAATCCACCACAGGTATTTATCGCCCATGCTAACGAAGATAAACCGTTAGTCCGAGAACTCTATCAAAAGCTGGTGTCAGCAGGTTATAAACCTTGGTTCGATGAAGAGGATTTACTCCCCGGACAAAATTGGAGGGATGAAATCCCCAAAGCGTTGAAAAATAGTGATTTATTCATCGCTTGTCTGTCGTCAACGTCCATTAGTAAACGGGGATATATTCAAAAGGAATTCAAAATGGCCATGGAAATGTTGGCAGAGTTGCCACCAGGAACTATTTATTTTATTCCCTTGAAATTCGATGACTGTCAAATACCAGACCTCAAAGCGTCACAATATGGGTTGAATCTTCAGGATTTACACTGGTTAGAGTATGGTCAACCTAATAGTTTTGAGAAATTAATTAAAGCTATAGAGCTTCAGTTTGGCAGTCAAGAAACAAAGGATACTGACAATAACAATGACACTGTGTCCCGATCCTCCACAGACAATCAAAAGTCAACTAACTTGGAGATTCCAGAAGGACAAGTCCCTTTAAATTCGCCATTTTATGTGGAGCGTCCACCGATTGAGTCTGATTGTTATCAAACAATTTTGCAGCCAGGTGCTTTGATTCGGGTGAAAGCTCCCCGTCAGATGGGCAAAAGCTCATTAATGGCGAGGATTTTGTCTCATGCTAAACAAGCTAATTATCAAACAGCTTGTTTGAACTTTCAATTAGTGGATGATGATTGCCTCAAAAATCTTGAGCAATTTTTACAATGGTTTTGTGCAAGTATCAGCGATGAATTAGATTTACCGGCAGAGATGGAAAAGTATTGGAAAGGCATTTTAGGCAGTAAGAAGAATTGTACTAATTATTTTCAAAAGTATTTATTATCAAAACTAGAAGTTCCTTTAGCATTAGGGTTAGATGAAGTAGACCAGGTGTTTCGATACCCTGAGATTGCAACAGGTTTTTTAGGATTATTAAGAGCTTGGCATGAGAAAGGAAAAAATGATCCTGTCTGGCAAAAGTTAAAATTAGTAATTGTTCACTCGAAAGAGGTTTACATTCCACTCGATATTAATCAGTCTCCATTCAATGTGGGTTTCGGGGTGGAATTGCCGGAATTTACTGCTTCTCAGGTGGAAGATTTAGCCAAAAGACATGGGTTGCATTGGTCTGTCGAAGAAAAAGAGGGACTAATACAGATGTGTGGGGGACATCCATACTTAATTCGGGTAGCTCTTTATGAAATAGCTAGAGAGCGAATGAGTTGGCAACACTTTTTGTCTGTAGCTCCCACAGAAGAAGGAGTTTATCAAGATCACTTACGTCGTCATCTTTTGAACTTGGAGCAAGACGAAAGTTTATTAATGGCGTTTAAACAAGTAGTGGCGACGGAACATCCTGTACAGATAGGAAATTCGGAGGGATTTAAACTAAAGAGTATGGGGTTAGTGAAGTTTCAAGGCAACAAAGTTATGCCATCCTGTGAATTATATCGTCGGTATTTTCGCAATCGTTTGGGGGTTAGTTCATGAGTGTGCCATCCTCTTCCCTCTCTATGTATCAAACGGGGGGTAAGTAAGTCAGCAGAATTAATTGTATATTTTATGGTATAGTTTTATCAGCA
>NZ_JARVCN010000402.1:0-2652 GCF_038442745.1 Crocosphaera sp. Alani8 | reverse complement strand
TGAAATTTTAGTTATTAACTTTTCGTTTCAATATTAATCCACAGCACACACGATGATAAAAAACTAGGAATAGTTTTGTAAACTTCTAAGATAATTTCAGATTTAGTGATCATTTTTTGAAGATAAAGCTCTTGTTATAGTTTCTACATTCCACTCTTCCTGTGATAAATCTGCAGTTTCAATTGCTTTTAAGCAAAAAGTATGAATAGCTGTAGCCGATAAATTTACTTCAACAAATATCCCATTATTAAGTTTTCGTATTGAACGAAAATCTTTTTCATCTCGTCCTACAAAATGTGGAAATTGGGATAAAATATCTTCAAACTTATCTGGTTTTAGATCAGCCACTGTGTTTAAACTGATTTCTAAAACATCTCGCCAACTTTTCACAGAATATTCATGTCCAAAAATTCTTAGATTCTTCGGGATTTTTCCTGTAACACTATTAGCTTGGGAGTCAGGTATAGAATTATCTCCGAAATAACTCCAAATTTCTAAAGCTTTATCAGCTAAGTCAGATGCTCTTTTTTCTATATCATATTTACCCCAAGAATTGACAGTAGAAAAATATTTATTTAACTCAAGATGACTGTGAAGAAATTCTTTTTTCTTTGTAGGAAAATTATTATTTGACAATTCAGAATTATAGCCTGTCAGCGTTAAATTACCTATAGAATGAATTAGAAGCTCATGAGTAATGGAAAACTCTTTACCTAAATGGTTTTTCCACCATTCATTTAATTTTTGAGGCATAATATGCTCTATAGACAATTTCTCAAAATCTACTGTCTCTTTGTGTTTAGAAGATTCTTCAATTGATTCAAGAATCAGCTTAGCTTTTTCAGAACGATTACTTCCATACATTTTTACGTCCATAAATCTTTCTCTAAATTCATGATCTTTAGGATAATTACGAGTCTGTAGTGTTGACTTTAATCTTGTAACAAAGCTATCAGAAATCAAGTTAGTATCCTTGCTTACTTGTGAATAAAGTAAGGCAAAGATACGATTTAATCCTCTTGTTTGAATATTACAAACAAATCGTCGAAGTATGAAGTTCTCAATGATTTTGAAGACCTCACATAATTCATCTTCCGACAATTTTTCTTGTTTCCAATCATCATAACAGTTTAAAATAAATGGATAAATTGTAGCTACTTCTAAACGATTCAGACGTTTTAAATGCTTCTTTATTTTTTCATTTTTTTCAGTCTCTGGATTTAATAAGTTAGAATAGTATAAAGAAAATTTATATAACTCTTTTAAAGAGGATATAGCATCTTGGTTACGAATTCTCTCTTTGGTCTCAAAATATACTTCATTCTTTCGGACTTCTTTTCCACTTCTAGTTAAATAATGACGAATATATTCAGTTAATTGATTATTCAAAGATTCTTCCATTGGTTTCCAGTAACTATTATATATATCCTCTTGCTCTTGACTGGAGATTTCCATAAAATAATAATTGCGAATTAAATCAGCCTGATTTAGAGGACTTCCTTTTGCATTAAGACCTTCAAATACTAAATACGGATCGTCATCGATTCCCAGAACTATACTAACCAAAGAAAGACTATTACAAACGACTTTTTTTAGCTGTTGTAAATCTAGATGATTTTGATATTGTCGAATTTTCTTTTCAAAAAAAAGATAGCAGTTATAGAGAGGAGTATCATCATCAATATTTTCTTTGTCAATAATTTTCTCCAAGGATTTTCGGTCTAATTGTGTAGGGCGTAATTTATAGTAATCTTCTTTCTCACTTTCATATAAATTTACCAAAAAAGTATTATTAATTTGTGCGGATAGTTTGGTTTGCTTTAGGTCTTCTGCTTTATCTCTTAATGCGACTAGAAATAAAAAAATAGTTGTTAAACGTTGTTGCCCGTCAATTAAAAGATACTTCGTTGTTCCTTCGGGAATAGCCTCCATAGGACTGGTCACGATAGATCCCATAAAATGAGGACGAGGCTGATCACTTTCATATAATTCAATCAAATCGTCCCATAAAACTTGCCACTGTTGCTTTTTCCAACTATATGGCCGTTGGAATAAAGGAACAACGTATTGTTTCGTCCCCTCAATGATTTGCTGTAGTTTAGTCTCAGATGCTTGCATGAATCAATCTTTATCTGAATTATTATTCCTAGTATTCCCACTTAAGTCAGAAAATTTCCCAATGAGAGGAAAAAAGCAAAAATTAGCTCGGAGGACACAATTGACAATATGGGGGTTAGGCTCGTTATAATTTTTATTCTGTTAATTATTATTCAGAAATGAACAAAGCACAACTTGTTAAAGCCATTGCTGCTGAAACTGGTCAACCGAAGGCAGAAGACGCTCCGCTACAAGGGCAGAAGGCAGAAGGTCACTTGTAAGATCACGGGGAACCTGTACCCCTACAAAGCTCGCAAACGTCTTGAAATACGGGGAACCTGTACCCGAAGGGATAAGGTTGAAGGAGAATCCTTCTGCCCTCTGCCTAGGTGCGCTTTCCAATGCTGAGGAAACCTCAGCTGGGGTCGCACCTCTGCCTTCAAGGGCGAAGCTCTGGTCAACCTCAGTCAATAGTAACCAAGATCCTTGATGCCACAACTGAAACTATCGTTGAAAACGTTGCTAATGGGGAGAAAATAACTCTTGTGGGTTTTG
>NZ_JARVCN010000401.1:0-2659 GCF_038442745.1 Crocosphaera sp. Alani8 | reverse complement strand
CATCTGCCTATTCTAGCTTATAAAGGGTATAACAAGAGCGGATTTGGTATTACTTATTCGGGAGTACCTTAAAATGCAGTACAAATTACTGGGCAAAAGTGGACTGAGAGTATCAGAACTCTGTTTAGGAACAATGACTTTTGGGGAAGACTGGGGTTGGGGGTCTTCATTAGAAGAAAGTCAAAGAATTTATGATAAGTTTCGGGAAGCTGGTGGAAATTTTATCGATACTGCCAATATTTATACCAATGGAACGAGTGAGAAGTTTCTCGGTGAGTTTATGGCCTCTCATAGAGATGAGGTGGTTTTAGCCACTAAATATACAAATGGATTGGGAGATGGAAACCCCAACGGTGGGGGGAATCACCGTAAAAATATGATGCACTCGGTAGAAGGAAGTCTCAAACGTTTAAATACAGACTACATCGATGTTTTATGGCTACATATATGGGATTTTCTGACTCCAGTAGAAGAAGTAATGAGAGGGTTAGACGATTTAGTTAGGGCAGGGAAAGTTCTTTATATAGGGATTTCTGATACACCAGCTTGGGTCGTAGCTCAATGTAATACATTAGCTGAATTAAGAGGTTGGACGCAGTTTATCGGCTTACAAATTGAATATAGTTTAATTCAACGCACCCCAGAAAGAGAATTTCTCCCAATGGCACAAACATTAGATATTGGTGTTACAGCTTGGTCTCCTTTGGCAAGTGGTTGGCTGACAGGAAAATATAGCAAAGAGAAAACCAATGGGGAAGAACGCAGATTGGATGATGAAATGATGGAGGGATTTGTGGATAAAAATCAGCGCAGTTTAGCAATAGCTGGAGAAGTAGATAAAGTGGCTCAACAAATAGGTAAAAGCCCATCACAAGTTGCTTTAAGTTGGTTATTAAGTAAAGGTGTTATTCCCATCATCGGTGCCAGAAAAGTAGCTCACATAGAAGACAATTTGCAATGTGTTAATCTAACATTATCCGCTGAACAAATAAAACAACTTGAACAAGTTAGTGAAATTGAATTAGGTTTTCCTCACGATTTCTTTAAAGCTGATATGGTGAAAAATTTTGTTTACAACGGAGCATTCGATAAAATAAGTAATCATCTTTAGTGAATATCTTGATCCTTTAACAAAATGCTTTCTAATTATCTTTATACAAAAATAATCCTTCAAACCAACATAAATCCCAACGATATAGTCAATATATTGAATGATGAAGATGTTAGAAAGTCAATTCAAAAAATCCTCAATATAGGAACTCCTTTTACGGATAAAAAGTTTTTGATTCTAGGTTTTGCTATCACATTGAGTATATATCTTAGTAATATAACCAGAGAAATAATCAATAAAATACTAGATGACATAACTACTTCTAATATAGACAAGCAAAAAAACTGTTTTTATAGGATAAACAGTTGGTCTTTGTTAGTTATTACAGATTTTATCTTATGGAGTTCTATAATAATACCATTATCTATTATTACTAATATTTGGTTTCTCACTCTACCTTCAACTAATTTCATGTTTGGATGGTTGAGATGGTGGACGTTTCTAGAACTTAATAGTATTCTGGCAATTATGGGGCTTTTTGATGGTTATGAATCACACTTACAAGCCAGCATTATTAATAGCCATTTTAAAAATATAAAAATAAAACAAGTTGCTATTATTCAAAACTATTCAATACCTGCGAGGACAGCGTTACTGCTATTTGCTTTTATTGTTAGTTTTATTAGTAAGTAGAGTATTGGATAATCAAAAGGAGAAGAATAGCCTACTAGCTTTGATATTTCGACCATTCTTCCCACCTTTAAATCTTTACAGGTTATTTTCTAATTCCACTACATCTTTAACTTATCTCTATTTTGTTAAGGTCTACGCCGAACTTCGTCACTCCTGGAAATTCCAGATTGAATTGATCTCTGAAGTAATCCTCATAAAATGTTTGATAAGGCTTAAATCCAACAGCTTCGTAGGTACGACGAGCGGCATCGTTGCCATTAAGAATCATAATTCCGCCGTAGGAGTGCTGCTGTCTTTTTCCTTCTTCCAATAAGGCTTTAATTAAGAATTTCCCCAAACCTTTCCCCCGTGCCTCCGGTAAGACAGCTACGGTTTCAATAATCCATGTGGCTTGAGGTGAAAGAAACAATGGTCGTAAATTCCCGCCCAAAAATTGCAGATAGCCATCTCGAAAACCTTCAGCTATCTCTTGAGACCAATTTAATTCTTGAGCCATTTTATCCAGGTTTGAAAGGTTTAAAGGGGAGTAATTATCTTGATTTGGACAATATCCAGCCGCTGCGGCCACAGGTTTTCCCTGCTCTTCGACAATCACGAAATCCTCTAAGAGACCCCAGTTACCTGCATCAGCCTTAAGCTTTGCCTCAATAAATGGCAACACCTCCGTTTGAGTTCCTTCCAACAAGTCTTCCCAAAAACAGTGATTCAGAGGTGGCAAAGACGCTTCGTATTCAATTCTCGCCAGAAATGGTATGTCCTGTCGGTTTGCTTTGCGTGTGCTAAGTTGACTTTTCATAATAAGCTCCTTGAACATCCTCATCAAAAAAAGATACAATCTGTATGTATCTAAAGATAGTCCTTCTGAAGCTTCTCAAAAAGTCTGGGGGGACTCGCCGAAAGTTAGGGGACAAAGAT
>NZ_JARVCN010000400.1:0-24207 GCF_038442745.1 Crocosphaera sp. Alani8 | reverse complement strand
AATGGTCGCCGACCTATTGAAAAATTAGCCACCCACAAAATCCGTTAGAACGAGGTTTTTGGCCTCCTAATTTTTTGAACCACTTTTTCAGCAAACCCTATTATATGCGTAGAACCATTTTCAGTAATCTTTTGGATATCATATATCGGTCTCGTATCCTTGATTTTAGCTGAATCTTGCCAGCGGAAAATTGCTCGGCGACGAACAACTCCTGTTCTTAAATCCTCAGCACAAACTAGTTCTATACTTTCTGCTTGAGGATTCCAAGCAAAGCGAACACATTCAACTGCTTTAGAATCATCATTTTCTTCGTAGCTTCTTAATAATCCATAAGCAGCTTGTGAAGATGGATTAACAGGTTTGGCAACAATCGTGACAGCGAGTACAATTGGTTCTTTGAGCTTATCATCTACTTGTTCTTCTAAAATTTCATAGTTCTCATTTTCTATGTTGACGATCGAAATTTCTAATGTATCACCTACTTTCAAATTATTTGATGCATCACTATTTTCACGACTTGTTTCAACTAATTCATTTAACCTGAGAAAAAATAGTTGTCCCTCTTTAACCTCTTTAAATTCAGATTCTTGATATTGAAGTGGAATTTTTATCCCTGTATCTGAAATTTTTTTAAACTCTAAGTTAATAGTGGTTGCGTTATTTTTGAAATCGAAATCTTGGTTTTTTATATCCCAATCAATCCGATAATAAAGTAAGCTGTCTGGGTTGTACTCTTGACGATCGACAGATAAAGTTAAAGGTATTATTTTTGGAGTATTCTCTCCTGAATCATTGGATTCTTCTTCGTTTAATTCTTTTTCTTTTAATTTGATTTCTCTAGAAATATTACCAGAAGCAGAAGCAAGTAAACGATTGTATTCAGGATCTTCAAAATGGATAAAATAAGGTTCAAGAGTTAATGGACGAGCAAACTTACTTCCTATTCTTAAAGGGAAAGATAAAACTTGTGGAAAGCGTTCTTGATTTTCATTTTTTTTATTATAAACAGTAAGTTGAACAGTTACTAAAGATCCAGATTTTTGGTTCAAGATTGATGAAAGATTAGATCTATCTGTATCCGTATCTTTTGGTTGAAAATCAAAATTGAGTCCCTGTGATCTTTTTATAGACAATGGCTCTAAATTATCAGCTTTATTCGCTTCATCAGACAATTCTGGATTCTTTAAATCATATTCTACAGATTCAGAGCTATTGCTATCAATAATATATAGATTTTCTACGTGCCAAGTTGAAGAATCAGAGTTTTCTGAATTTATTGTTACTTCAAATGTTAGCTTGCCATCCCAATTATCTAAAATAGTTCCATATTCAGGAAATATTAATTTAATTTGTAAACTTTGAGCTGGCAAATCACCACATTCACCATAAAATGCTTCATTAGTTGGAAAATTTTTAGCAATTAATCTTTGTTCTGGCTGAAAATAACTACCCCAAGTTTGTAATGCTTTTTCTTTAGCTCGATCGCTTACTTGTTCTACGATTGTTTGATAATCAGGTAGTATTACAGGGCGTGGCATACGATGTTGAACAGGAATACTAGCAGAAACTAAAGCTGGTGAGGATTGAGTTAAAGGTTGAGATATTATTTGATTACGAATTGCCAACATTACTCCCTGACGATTACCAATCAAAAGAGATTGAATAGAACCCGGTAATATAGATTGTTCCTCTTCTTTGAAATTATCAATATTAGGTAAAGGTAAATTAGATAATGTTGGTAAAAAATTCTTAATGGCAGAAGCACGAAATAAAGGTGGTAATCCCGCAACTGCCTCTATGTCTCCTGCAGTTTTTGCTGAACGAAACTGCACTTGATGTTGACATCCTTGCCACCAAAGAGTTTGCTCAGAAAGATTCGAGCTAGAAAAAGCGATCGCCTTTTCCTTCTCCGTATAGTTAACACTAAGACGTAAAGCACTAAGACCCCAAGGATTAAATTTAGAGGGTTGCAGATGTATCGATTGAACTCCAACTGTTAGTGGTGGAGCAATTTCAAAGTTTTTAATATTTTCAAGTTTTGGAATTGATTGGATATTAAATTGAGTTTCTCGAAAATTTAGTTTTTGTAATGGAGAGCGTAAAGCAAAAGTATTTTTAATTTCTAACATTGAATTTTCTTCAATAGAAATTAATTCAAAACTATATTCGATCGCGACAGAAGAAATCGCTGTTTCTCTAGATGTATTTTGATATAATTCCCGTAAACGTAGTACTGCGAGGTTTGACTGAGGATAAAGTTGGTTTTTTATTTGTTGTCCCCATGACTTAGCTAATTCAACGATCATCTCTCGATTTTGATAAAAGATTATTTGTTGATTAGTTGAACGTATTTGATACTTCAATCCTGTTTCTCGATCAGTAATCTTTCCTTCATTATCTGCATATTCAACTTCGATTAAGCTATCTTGCTCAGAAAGTATAATGCCATTTTCTTTAAATCTTTGTCTTATTTGTGCCAAGTCTCTTGTTTGTTCTTGCAAAAACTTGATAAAGTCAATTTCTGTTGTGAATTTTTGAGATTCCCAAGTATAGTTATCAACAGGTTCTAATATTTGAAAAATAGGATTAATACAAAGTAATTCTGTCACTATCAATCGTAAATCTCTGCTAATATTTCCAGAGATATTTTCCCTCTGAAATCCTATATATGGACTAATAGCTAAAGTTTGAGGAAAAGGATTAGGTTGATTCTTAGAGCTTTTTAGGCGAGCAGGGAAAATACTTGTACTTACATGACGATCGAGTCTATTGTTGAATTTATTTTCATTATTATTCCGATTATTTAATAGTCCTTGAGTTAGTAAAATACCTGATAGTAACCACCCATAGGGAGGAACTTCTGATCTGGAAAGATTTGGTATTACTCCTTGGTGTAAAAGCAGAAAGTTGTTAAACGTATTAATTAAATTACTATTTTTTGATGTATTGGGTTGAATAGAAAAATTTTCTTGTGGGGGATAAGATAATCTTTCAACAGTAAATAAATTCTGTAAGGCTGTATTTCTACTTAAACGAGCAGAATTATCAGGAAAAGCGGCGACTATACTTGATAAATTTTTTGGTAATCTTTCCGGTGGTGGAGTTTGAATTCGAAACCAACTTTCTTCTATAGAAATAGGATCTAAACGAGACCATTGTTTACCAATGATAGTATCAAATCCAGATACATTTAACTTAAACGGTGTTGAATCTGCCCAATGGCTTAATCCCAGAGATAATAGAGGCAATTTATCTTTAAAATTAAATGCTCTTAAGTATTCTAAATGTAGAATAGGATCCACCTGTAAAGGATTTAAGGTGTTAACTAAGGCATTATCTATATCTACCTCTGTTCTATCTTCATTTTCCGATTGTAATCTCCCCAAAAAAGGCATGATTAACATAAGCCATTTGGGTTCAGTCGGATTAGAATTTGAAGATTGATAATCTTGAAGACTACTAATAATAGCTTTTTGGTTTCCATTAGGTAAGAATTGTAGAGATATTGGTGATTGTATTTTGTTAAGTGCTTCTTGATTAATCCAAATTGGAGTAGTTGCTTCTATCAGTAAAATATTATTAGGTAATTTTGCTAAAGCAGAGTTTTCTCCTTCTGTCAGAGACGATCGTACTTGCGAAAATAAATAGTCAAAATTAATTTCAATTTTTTTTGATTCTATCATTGGATTACGAATCGAATCTTGATTAATTAATCTAATTTTTTTGCGTAATTGATTTGGGGTAGCAATTTCAATTCTTTGAACATTTGTCCAACGTCGATCGTTTTTTAATTCTAATTTTCCTGATTGAAAGTCTGGTAAAACATTAATTAATTGGTGTTCAACAACGGCAAGAAAACTCCAAGAGAGTAGAGGTCTAAAATTAAATAAGTGATCATTAGTACCTGCAAATAATGAATTGGCTGGAATTTGATGTTGATTAAATAATATTTTTGATGTGTGTCTTATGTGATTTAAAGGATTAATTGGTAATAAATAACCAGCTTGATAATTTTGTTCGATTTCATCTTTAGATAAAGCTCGATCGTAGATTGCAACAAGATAATAACTTCCTAACCAACCTCTATCTTCTGTAATTTCATTACCTAAAGCAAAAATATAATCATCATTCCAATTAGAAAAATCACCTTCACTTTGAACAGAAAAATATTTAATCAATGCGGCGGCAACAAAACCTTCTTTGCTATTAAATTCAATTTGATACCAATCACTCCGTATACCATCATCCGTTGGATACTCACCTCCTTCAACAAGTTTAATAATGTCAACAACGTTATCAGTTTGAAGCTCACCAATTTCATTACCAGACTCAACTACAGGTGATGATCTGAAATTTAATACGCTAGCTGTAACTTTTCCTTGACTCATGGAAATTGATGGCTCAATTTCCTCTCCATTAAGATATATTTTTACTTCACCTTTGGTTCTGGTATAAACTAAATGACTTGGTTCATCGATTACAACTGCATCTGGTTTTGTTTTAATCGCTGGTAATCCATTCTCAGGGTTATTTACTGCTGTATGACGTAGCCGCACATTATATTCAATGGCAGTTGAGCCAGATACATTCATTCCTTGAGATAAAGTAAAATTACGTTCATTTAAATCTTTAGAAAGGGTAACAATTGAAGATATTTGTTGTTTATTTTTGGGTTGAATCCATGCTTCTAGAGTAATTTCATTCGTCTTTTTACAAGCTTCAGTTAATTGTTTTGCTGGATTTATTGAACTAATAATATTATTCGTTGTTGTTAATTTTAATCCTCCACCCTCTAGCCATTGAATGTCCTCTGAATCAGTATTGGTAATTTTTAGATTAAGAGGATTAGATGAACCAGATCGATCGAATATAGTATCGCCTTTACCTTCCGAAAATATATACATTGCTTGTAGCCCCTTCGATACTCGTTCAATAGAGTTTATTGCTGGAAGGGTAATTTTTGTATTTTTAATCTCTAATTGTTGAGGCCAAGAAATAAGATTTTTTAGCTCAATCATCCCGTTGAGTAATAAAGATTCTTGCCAATTTCTTCCTTGTTGTTGATTGTCTTGATTCTCTTGATTCTCTTCTATTAGTTGTCCTGTGTAACCAATGATTAAATCTCCTGCTGATGAATTGAAAATTTGTTTTTTACGGTTATTTAGATTTTCTTTTAATTGTTCTTGTTCTTGCAAAAAATCTCCCCAACGAGCAAACATTAATGCTTCTACTGTTGCACTATTGATTTCTAAGATCGGAATGTTTTCTGGTTGTGATTGAGGTGTAAATGTAAACACCGCATATCCAGACGTATCTTCTGATTGTATTGGTATTCCAGGTAAAAGATAGATCGGTTTTGTCGATGAAGAGATCGTGTCTTTTTGCTTTTGCCAGCGAACTTGAAACGCATTATTGGCAAAAAATTGTTTTTCATCAATTGCCTCAATTTTAATGTCTAAATCATCAAATAATTTACTATTACTGAATTGGATTTGTTGCTCCACAAGATCATAGTCAAATTTGGTTTGAAATGCGATCGCTTCTTGTGATGGTGGCTCTGGTGTTTCTTTTGGTGTAGGTTGAGAAAATAAATAACCCTCTTGATAATTTAATTTAACTTCTGATGGAGTTAAAACTCGATCGTAAACTGCAACAAGATAATAAGTTCCTAACCAACCTCTATCTTCTGTAATTTCGTTACCTAAAGCAAAAATATAATTATCATTCCAATTAGAAAAATTACCTTCACTTTCAATGAGACGTTGTGGATCAATTTCTTCTCCGTTGAGATATATCTTAACTTCACCTTTGGTTCTGGTATAAACTAAATGACTTGGTTCATCAATTACAACTACATCGGGTTTGCTTTGAACAGCTGGCAATCCATCATTATCAGCTTCTGTATGCCGTAGCCGCACATTATATTCAACAGCAATTGAGCCAGATACATTCACTCCTTGAGATAAAGTAAAGTTACGATTTTGCTTATCTAGAGAAAAAGTTATGATTCTGGCACTAGATTGTTCTTTTTTTTGGGGTTGAATCCAGGCTTCTAGAGTAATTTCATTCGTCTTTTGAAAAGCTTGAGATAGTTCTTTTGCTGGATCAATTGAACTAATAATATTATCTGCTTTCTTTAGTTTAACTCCTCCACCTTCTAACCATTCAATGTCATCTGCATCAGTATTTTTAATTTTTAAATTGAGAGGATTTATTGAATTAGAAACATCACGAATCGTATCTCCATTGCCTTCTCTAAAAGTATATAAAGCTTGTAATCCTTCGGTAATCCGATTATTATCAGGAATCGTAATATCTTTACTTCGATCGCCAATTTTAACTGAAAATTCTAGTTGTAAATTTTGTGTATTTTGAGGATTAATATCTAGGGAAATTTGTATTAAGGAAAAATCATTTTCTGCGGGTAGACCATAACTAATAGGATTTGGATTCGGAAAAATTAGTTGTTGATTTGTTAGGGGAATAATCCAATTAGTTTTAAATAAATGAAACTTAAGTATTAACTCACTAATTTTGATTCTATTTGCCTGTTTCTCAATTTTTTTCCATTCTAATTCAGGAATTGGGGAACTTACTTGTTCTTTATTATTATCTGGAGTTAAAAAATTTAGTGTCCATTCAACAAAAGAGTCTTCTGAAGAAGGAGCAATAGATATATCATCAAAAATATATTGATTCTTTTCTTCCTGCCACTGGAACTTAATCACAACTGCATTACTTAAATTTTCTTGCTCTATCTCATTTTTAAAAGGTAATTGTAAACGTCCAATAATTTCTATTTTTTCTACTTTTGCCTCTGTTTTTGTAATATTTTTAAGCATTAAAGGATAGAAATCTAAACCAAAGAATTTAAAAGGTAATACTGATGATTCAGTATCACTTAGCCTCCATTCGTAGCCATTCAAAAAATTATATTTACGAGATTGAGCTTCTGGATCGTTTATATCTTCTGTTTGTAGAGAACTAGTTATCTCTCGATCGAATTGATTCTCCTTAAAAGGCAAATTTTTAAACCAGAAACGCCACGATCTATCACCTACCACTAAATTTAGGACTTCAAGAGTCGTGATTAATTCATAGTCAGTATTATCTAGAGAAACGATCGTCGTTAATAGTGTTTTATTTACTTCTGTTTCTGGGGTTGTACTTACACTATGAGATAATCCCCTTTGATCCCTAATTTGGTTATTTTCTAATTGTGCATTCATACTTCCTGCTGTAATGGTATAAGAAGAAGTATCATCATCACTATTAATTAACTCAATATTGCCATTATTTCTGACAAATTCACCTGTGATTCCTTCTAAAGCTTGATTGCTTTCAAGTTTTATTATTGTTTCTGTATCATTAGCATTAGCTAATGTTAAGCTTCCGGGATAACGATCCAAGTCAAATTTTGCTTTGACCTCCCACAATAAAGGTTCAATTAAATTCTCAACAAAAGTTTGATCTTTGTCCTTGCTTTTATTTAAAGCAAAAATAGCATCTGCACTAGCTAAACTAGCTCTTTGGGATAGCTGTTGCCAATGTTCAGCAAATGTTTCCCTTTCAAGAGGCTTAACTGGTTCAGGAATTGAAGAGTTAGGTAAAGGCGAAACAGTATTTGATTGAGGAGAAGCTTTTGGTAACTGAGCTAAACCATTAATTTCATCAGTGTAAGGTAAATCTAAACGATATTGTAAATACAATTGAGTTTCTGCATCTAACCCCGCATCCAGAAAATTCTTATTGGGGCTTAACACCAAACCAGATAAAGATAGAGAAACTACCGGTAAATTAGACAGTTTTTTCCATTCTTGAGCTGGATTTAGAGGAGATAGATATCGTGCCCAATTTAATGCACCTTTTGTTTTTGTTTCTACTTCCTTGTTACCTATTCCAAATCGCCATAAGTCAGGTACAAAAATCTTATTATCTATTTCTTTTATTGGTAACTCATAAGGAATAAGTTGACGACTTGCCGAAGGATAATCTGCGGGGGACTGATTCTGAGTCATGGGAAATGCTTGAATCATTGGCAAAGATGGATGTTTTAGCCATACTAATGGGAGCATTTCTTGTAATTCATCTTGTAATTCATCTTTCAATGCATTTTGAAATGTATCTTTTGGTAAAATTCTTTTGTCAATCATTTTCTTGAATGTTTCAATATTGACTTGATAAGAAAATTGCCAAGCACCTAAATCACCAGCTAGAGTATTGATTTCTTGATTATTCTCTTTAATTTCAATTGTTTGTGGCGAAAAAGTAAGATTTTCGATAATTAATTCAATAACTGGCGGAAAAATATCTTTCTTCGGTTCGATCGTTTTTAAAGGAATAGATTCTAAACTAGATATCCAATTACTTAAATCAGGAATCGCATCTTTAACTGTTGGTTGACCTGTATTGAGCCAACATAGACCCCGAATATTACAAATGGGTTTATTGATAGTTAATTTAACCTCTTGTACTTCATAACTATCTGCTTTTTTTTCTAACTTCCAAGTTCCAGATAAGTTTTTGGCATCTGTTAAAGTTATATTCCAAGGTATTTCTTGATCTAGTTGATTTGTGTTTGCTCTTAAAGATTCTCTCTCATTACCAAAAGAAACTGCTCCTTGAAATAAAGAAATACTTTGTATTGATTGGGAAGCAGGAGAAAATTCATTTAACTGTTGACTTAAAGTAGAATTAGCCAAATCTGCATCAAGATAAATTTGTTCTGTTAGATTGGGAATCGGCAGTTGTACAGATTCAGAACCATTTCCTAAAGGCATAAATCCCCAAAGTATAGAAGGCTTTATGGTTTCAGTATCAGAAAAATTATCTTCTAATTTTGGAAGCCATTGTGGAGGATTAAGTCCTTGATTATCTCTTAAAAATTGAGGTATTTGAGTTGGACTAAAACTAGTAGTTAGATTCGATAGACTAATAAATTCTTTATTCGTATTGCTCCATTCATAAATTAATTGATCTTCATTTTGGTTCGTATCATTTTGATTATTATCATTTTTATCAGCATCGATCGTTATGATTAAAGAATCATCTTCAGCTTTACTTATAACAATTAGTGGAGCTACTTGAGCTAGTGAATTTGGAGGTGAATCTTGATCATATAGAGATTGATCACTAAAAATTAAACTAAATGCATTCTGCTCAAAGCTAACTGTAAGGAGTTGCAATTCCTCATCACTGTCACTCCATTGATCAATTTGCCAGTATATGGGTGGAAAAATTTCTGGATTACTTATTTTTAAAGTTAACCAATTGGGATATTTTTGAAGTTCATCTTCTTGAGGTTGGATTATATTGGCTAAAGGATCAATTAAATCACTTAATCTCTGCCAAGCTTCAATCCAATTTTCTTTTTCTTTTTTTTGAAGACGTTCTTGCTCTGGTTTTAAACGAAATACGCTAGTAGCTAAACCATCTTTTATTAATGGAGTGAGTTGAAAAGGAGCTTTTACATTATCTTCCTGCCATGGTAATTTAACTTGAGCAAAAATAGTCAAGCCACTACTGTGAACTGAAATAGGAGCAAGTAACTGAGAGCTCCCCTCTCTTTTTTTCAGTTGACTATCCACAAAATCATTAAGATAAATCAGTCCTAAAGCGTTATATAAGTTTGGTAAATCTTGAGATTCAAATTTTTCAGTTAAATAGATATCTCCAGCAATACAAGTACATTCAGGAATTTGATTGGGATTACTCCATTCAGTAGCTTGTGGATCAGTTTGTAAAAGCAGTAAGCTATATTCTCCAGACTGAATTTTTTCTTCAATTTCTTCTAAAGATGGTTTAGGTTCATAGGGAGGCTGTCCATCTTGAGGTGGTTTATCCTTTTGTGTCCAAGTATATTTTTTTCCTTCAACTGGTTGAATGACTACTTTTGAGATCCAACACAGTGCAATTATGGTACTGGGATTATAGATATTATTATTTTTTTCTACCCATAAATTACGAAGTGTCCAATTATCATCATCGGGTTTATTTAATGGTCCTTCTAAACGAATTACTCTTGCTTCAGCTTGCCACAATAGTCCTTTTATATTGATATTTGGTAAAGTCGTCATGAAATAGCCCTCTTCTAAGAAAAAAATAAAAATTAAATGTTTAAGTTTAAATTAGTTACTTCAAAGCTTTGAAAATCACTGGGTTTGGCACTACCTCGTCTCGTTCTAATTTCTAGTTTTCTGCCTTGTAAGCCACTATTAAATGTTTGACCATAAAGTCGTTGGATTGCCCGACGATCAGAAGGGAGTGGATATTCCCGTAAAATACTTTCACCTTCTTCTATCGTCATAATGCCGTGATAACGAATTAAAGCATTACCAATTAATAAATGATTCTGCAATATTCTACCGATCGTTCTTCTCTGTTCTAGGGAAAGATTCTCTTTTGTCAACTGCAAGATTCGAAGATCATTTTTGTCTAAGTTGTTTTCATTATCTTCTAGTAATTGATTCAATAAATCCTCTTGTGTATCGTCTCTTAAATTTCTTAGTAAAACTACTCTCGGTAATTTTCTTTTAAGTTCTTTCAGAGCTGTTTTTTGTTCTTCTGTAATTTCTGTATCTGAATTTAATTGGTTAATAATTTTTTGTAGAAGTTGTATCGAGATTTTTTGTATTAAGTTTAATAAGCGTCGTCTCCAAACAAAAATTGTGTTTATTTCTGTGATTGTTTCTGGATTAGATAATGTTTCAATAAGAGTATTTATGGCTTGTTTAAATGGTTCATCTCCTTGTTCTGATAAAGCTTGTAAGTCATCCAGTTGATCTTGATTAACCAATAAACTTCTCCATTGAATTTCTTCTGGTTGGATGGTCAAATTCTCCGCAATCGAATCTGGAATATCTGATTGAGTCGGACGAACAATAAAACGATTAACTGTTACTGAGACGGAGATACTAGTGTCTCCTGTTTCAAGATTAGCGATCGCATTTTCAATTTCAGTAATTAATCGTCCGATGGCATCTTTAAAATCATTATCAAAATTTCCTTCTCTTAAATCATTAAGAGCTGGTTTTTCCTCACCATCAAAAGTATCAACACTATCGCTATTCCAATCTAGCTGTTCATCTTGGATATTAAGTTTGCCTCGAAGAATCGGTACTAACTCGCTATTTAAAGGACGTGGTGGTGGAGCAGGAGGTAAATTGATAGCAGGTAAAACAAAACTATCTAACTCAAGTAATAGTTGAGTTACAGCTTCTTCCCATTCAGGAATAACAGCCCAATTCTCTAACTCTAACTGTTGTTCATCGGAAATGATTCCTTTCCATGTTAATTTCCAGTTCAACTGCCAAACATTATTAACCAATTCAAGACTTTCAGGCTCAGACGTAAGTTGACTATTGACACTTTCAGGAATATCCTCAGGTAAAATTTCCAAAGGACAAGATTCTGTAGTTGCCTCAATAGGCAGTAACTCAACAGTTATTTCACTTGCGTTATTGTTTTCTATTAACTTAATAAGCTTATTAATTGCCTTGTTGAAAACTTCGTCTGCTATTAATTTTCTCAAATTATTTTCTTGTTCCTTATTTAGTCCTTCATTTGATTCTTCATTTTGAAATGTATTTTTCCAAATCAAAACATCTTTTTCAATAGTCAAGTTTTCTTGAAGATTTTCGGGAAGACCATCATTTGTTGGTCGAGGAGGAGGAGTATTTCGACTCAATCTTTTTAATGCCAGGATAAAATCTTCATCCCCATCTAACAGCAGTAAACCTTCTTGTTGTTCTTCATCGATCGAACCATCCCAAATAAGATTGCAGTTAACAGCAGTAGGGAAATTAATATCGTCAGGTAATTCTTCCGAGTCAATAGCATTAGAAATTGCTTCTTCATTAAACCAACTTTGGAATAAGTTATTTAAGATTTCTTGATCTTGCTCAAAATTATCTCCACTTTGATTTTCAGCAACGGCTAAGATGTTATCAATATCTTTTCGCTCTAGTTTATTAGCTACATATATTTTCGTGCTTCCATCAGATGGTGATTGTAAGAAGATTTTAGATTTTGTTGGTTGTGCTAAATCATCTTGTTTATATGTTGCCGACAAAGTTTCTTCGGTAATTTGAATGACACCGACATGGAGTAAATAATCCGATTGAGGATCAGTTGGTGCTTTGAGGCTATCAAAAGTAGTGAGAAAACGACGACCTAACTGACGGACTTCATAATATTGATTATTTTCAGGATTATCTGGATTATCTGGATCGAGAAAACAGAAAATTTCTGCTTGAACTTCAATATTGCCACTAAATAACTCAACTATTTGATAAACAACATCAGGATCTGGTAAAGATCCATATTTATGCTCATTAGAATTTTTATCTCCTCTATTCGCTGGCTTTTCAAATTCCCACTGGTGTTGAGCTTTAACAGGTAGACTATCCCAAAAATTACGTAAAGGAATTTGTAAAGATCGACTATTGATCGTAATTGCCTGATCACTATTGAAGGCGATCGGTTTTGATGGTGCTTTCCAATTTTCGAGCTTTTCACCTCTGATAATTACTCCTAAAGGCTCAGGAGCAACATATTCAAAATCTTTTTGGACAATACTATTTACTTCTGAGACAACAGTTGTAGTTTGAGCTATTAATCGTAAACAGTGTTCATAATAGAACGGTAATGCTTGCCATTGCAGAACTAATGCTCCCTGTTGAAAATCACCAATTCTTTGATAAATGTCTAGATTAAGACTCTCTTCATCTTGGGTTAAATCAAGATAATCTAATTTAGGGATTGGATCATCTGATTGAGAAATTGTACTAGGAATTTCAGGAGGCTCATCGTAATTACTTGGTAACAAGAATTGTTTTGAAGTATCAGGAAAAAGCATTCTTAGTTGTTTAATCCATTCTGTATAAGCAAAACTACGTGCAACAGAATAAGCAATTTGACGATATCCTAATTGTCTAGCTAAAGTTTGATTCCGTTCATTGAGTATTTGTTCGGGGTGTTGTGCGATGATGACCTCCCATACTTGACCGGGCTTTAATGGTACGAGTTGTTCAGGAGTTTCATCTCCATTATCTTGTGATTCTGATTCTCCTCTATCTAAACGAGTCGAAGATAATACCAATGGTTTCACGATCGGATGAGTTCGGTTTAAGACAATATCTAATCCTCCTGCTTGAGGATCAATTAATTTTGCTCTAATTGCGATCGCATCTTCTATGACTTCCTCTTCACTTGTCGTTTCTGTTTCTGTAAATAAAGACTGTTTTAAACTTTTCAATAACAAATCATAACGTCCTTGGGGCTGAATATAATAGCGATAGTTATGAGCCCATTGATCCGAAATCAAATGATCATAAGTAATACGTCCTTGTAAATCTGGTACTGCATAGGCAGGAGAACTCGATCGAGGATAAGCAGTAACTAACCAAGGTAATTGTTCTTCTGTTGTTTGCCCTTCAGTTTGTATGTCTGGACAATAATCAAAGAAACGCTGTGACCATATTAAGATGTCTGTAATATTTTCATTCAAATCAGAAGGGGTTATTTTTTTCTCACTTTCTGAATCATTACTATTCAGAGATTGTAGATATCTTTGTAAACGTTGCCATTGAGTAGCAAGTGGTTTTGGTTGATTTTGACTTGGTTTCTCATTAAAACTCTCTTGTAACTGATCTGGAGAAAAAGTGAAGTAAGTTGACAAAAAGTTAGTTGGAGCAAAATTTTGAATATCTACTTCTAATTCTGCAATTTTTTCATCATTTCCACTTTCTTTTAAAACTTCAGCAAATTGTTTTCTAAATCCATCATTGTCTGATGAATTCGTCAGATTTTTTCTGAGGATTAGTGTTTTTTGAGATTGTTGAAAAAATTCATTCTGAGTAAAACCATTGATTGTTTCTTTTAAAGGAATAACAACTTTTATATTTTGATCAGCTGTTCCTATGTCTAAATCTTTTTCTAATCGTAATAATATATTCGCTATACCATTAATAGGTAAATTAATCGTTTTCTGAACTGCTTGTGACTTTACATCAATTTCAACTTGCCCACTACTAGTATCAGATTGGTCAATCAGACTAATAATGGTCGAATTATCATCTTCATCTTTGGGAAATATTAGGTTAATTGTTGTTCCGGCCTTACCATCAATAGTTAATTTTTTATATTGCAAATATTGAGTGGGGATAGGTCGTAAACTAATTTGTACGAATCCTAATAGAGAACTGTCTTCAGCATTTTTTTCTGTCAATGCGTTTTTTTTATCTGCTCTAAATAAAAGTTCAACATGAAGATATTTATCAAAGATTTTATATTCTCTTTGTGTTCCACTCGCAATTGATTTTTGAATAGCTTCTAAAAGATCGCTTCCAGATATTAAATCACCCTTTAACGGTACTCGTAGACTCAAAGTCATCGATAAACCTAATTTTTGTAATATTCCCCAACCATAAGGATCTGACGTAGCGGCACTATTTAATAATAAATCTTGAACATTATTTGCTTGAATTGGAGGACTAGTTTGTACATCAACAATATAATCTTCTTCTAATATATTGATAATTTCTTGTAAGCAGGGATGAAATACTGTCGGTCTGGTCAATATACCTTCTGACTGTGATTCTAATTCTTGCCACTGTGGCCAGTCTAAATAAGACTCTCGCCAAGAATACCAAGCTCCTAGAGGAGTTTCATTTCCTTCTGGTTGTTCTAATTGGAGACGACATAAGGTACTGGGATACCATGCTTCCCACTGATTATGATTTAGAGTATCACCGGGAGTGAATAGTGTTTCATTACTATTAATCAATTTTACTTCTTGAATGCTTCGCAGAACTTTTGCTAATTCTTTTTCCTTATTAAATGTTTTTGTTGTATGGGCATCTATGTCTAATTCTAAAATTTCAAAACCAGCATGAAGATTGAGAGGATAGTTCTCTAAATTACTAGGAGCTTGATTCCAAATGAATCGAAGACAGCGTAATTTATTTGGATGGCGTTGATATTGGATATTTTCTAAATTACCTTTAAATCTGAATCGATCGATATTATCTGTATCTTCATTTTTATTAAATTGTGCCATCGGAACATGAGCAAGACGATCAGCATCAGGTTCTGAATTATCTACCACATTTCCACGTTCATCTTTTAAGTCTTCCGGTGGTAAAAATGGCAATAAAATTGGTTTGATTAGCCATTCTAAAGTTGAAGGACGTTTTTCTTCGATAATCGGTATTTTTGTCTCATCATTTTGTGGCGTTTCTGCTTGTGGAGGTTTTGCTCGTAAAAGTAAACGAACAGGTGCAAGAGCCGATCGAGGTGCATTAATGGAACTAGGATTCTCTGAATCTGGATCTTCATTATCTGGATCTTCATTATCTGGATCTTCATTGGCTTGAAAAGCTTCTGCTTGTAAAAATATACGCCAAGACTGGGGTTGCCATTTTCCATCAGCAGGAAAAATCTTTTTCTCAATTAACTTACTTTGATTATTATCATCCATGGAAATCTGAAAACGGTATCCTTGTTTAAAACCTCCTGTATCAGAAATTAATTGCACAGAGTCAATTTCACTTCGCTTGATTTCAATGACAACATCATTAGCTAATTTACGAGCATTACTGGTAGGTAATAGTTGTTGACGATCGCCTTTAGTTTGTTGATCCACACCATAACTTCCAATGGGTAAAGTTTGATCTGGTCTAAAGATTAGTAAATATCTTCCTACAGGTACATTCGGTCCTTCTTTTAAAGGTTTAGGCACAGTCCATTCTAATAATACGTGTTTTGGTTTTAATACTTGAGGTATTTGATTTTGATTTAGTATTTCTGTTGCTGTTAAATCTTCTTGCTCCAGTTCATACTCAAAGATAAATTCCGCATCTGTGGGAACTTGAGGTGGTTCATTGGGATAACGGGTGGCAAAAACTGTTAAGGGATTAGGACTAATGTTCCCAGCCATATCTACAGGAGTAATTTCATAATAGTAAGTTAATCCTGTGGAGGGTATATTTGCTTGCTCTTCTAATGTTTCTTGATTGAAGTGATCAACTACTTTGAAACGTGGTAAAAGAGCTTGAAGCAATCCACCTTCTTGACGATGTAGTACTTGACAAGGTTTAACAGTGTAATTAACTTCTCGATCGCCACTATTAATTGCATCAATTGCCACTCTTCTCACTCGATAATGCAATAAATGGTGATCAGGATCTCGTTGAGCAGGAGTAAGTTTGTCTTCATTTTGAAGAGGTGTACTCCAATCAAGTTCCCAAGCGATCGCAATTGTATTCGCATCAGCAAACTGATTAACTTGCTCAAATTGTGGTAGGTTTTGATTAAAGTTAGTGTCGCTAATATTAAAAGTCCGAATTTCAACTCCTTCTTGCTCAGGATCTGGCTCTGTCTGTCTAGGAGCCGATCGTTGTTGTAATTTAGGTATTTTATCTTCATCAACAACAACAGTTTTTAACCAATTAGGAATCCAGCTATCATCGTTATTCTCTTCTGGAGCATCTATTCTGAAAACTAAACCCATCTGAAATGCAACTGATTTTTTGACTATCTCATTTGCTTTATCTGAATCTCCATTTTCTTGTGCTTCAACATATTCTTTAAAGTCGACAATCAAATCTTGAATGATAGTTCCTCTAAACTGAATTATTTGTTGACTTTCAGTGATTTCTTCTGGTGACTGATCTTCTCGTTGATAAATCGAGGTCTCGGTTTCAAATGCAGATTTTAAAGCACGATCGTACTCATTTTTTTGATCCAACTTAAAATAGGGAGAACTTCTAAACTGTTCAAAAGCACCTTTAACTGCTTCTTCATAATTATTTTGGGAAGGATTATTAACTCGATCGTCTTCAATCGATACAGATATACGTAAAGGCTCAGGATCTCTTTTTGGAACTAAATATAATTGAGAACCTGACAATTCGTCTTGAGTCGGTGTCTTATCACTATGTTTGTCGAATATTTTTGCTCCATCCTTATAAACTTCTTTTGATACGACAAAAGCATTAACGAGATAATCCTCCAGCGTTAAATTTTCTATAGTTGTAGATTGCCCCAGAGAGTCTTCCTCTTCAGTCGGTTGATATTCATCAATACTTTCAATTTCTTTCTTCCAATTAACAGACCATTTATATTGATTATCTTGAATAGATTCCCACGCACCGCCGATATTATCTAATTGATTTTCTGTATTAGGTCGAAAATGCTGTAAGTTATTTATTTTCTTAGTGAAGTCAATTATAAAATCATGATCAACATCAATAGAATCATCAGGAATAACATCTATTGGAGAAACAAATGGAGGAACAGGTAAGAAGCCTTTTTCTGGTTTTCCAGTCGGATATTCTTCTCCTTGTGGCAGTAAGAGAAAATAGCAAACTTCTTTTTGAGCAACCATTTTGCGAATTGTAAAAGTGACATACCCTGGGACTTTAAAAGATTGCTCATTTTCCTGATCTAGTTCATCTGATGCTGGATTATTTTCTGCTGTCGGAAAACCTTCTGATGGATTGGCTGAAGAGTTGTTATTTTCATCATTGCTTATTACATCATTACCATCATTTAAATTATTTATATTCGTGGCTTCATTGTTAATTTCTGAGATTTCTTGTGTATCAGCTGATAAAGATAATGGCTGAAAAGATTCTTGACTAGAATTAGTAGACACTGCAGGAGCAGGTAATCCGGGAACAGGTTCGACATCAGTTGCTTCTAATCCTAATTGGAGATATTTCTCCGTACGTTCAAGAGCTTGACTGACTGCATTATCATTAACACTAAATTTAACACTTAGTTGTAAATTATGCCCCATTGCGGAGAGGGATAGAGTTCCACTCCCTCTTATTCCAACTCCAGCAGAAGCGTCTATTCCTAATTCTAAAGAGGATGTAAAGCCAATATCAACACTAAATCTATATGTTATTCTAATTTTTTTACGCCAACGCAAAACTTTGATTGTGAATTGTAGCCAAAATTCGATTCTTAAACGAATTCTCGCTTCTAAACCAACTGCGGCATAAAAAGCAGAACCTTTGGAAGGTTTTTCAAAATCAAACACTCCAATATAGCGAGTTCCGTAGGCTACTGAAATTTCAGCTAATACCCTCGCACCAACAAAACCAGCATCAAGTTCAGCTGAGAATTTCAAACTTGCTCTGGCAAGGAGACTGCTACCAATAACTAATTCTTTTTTGGAGATGCGGAAAATAAATCCCCCTCTAATTTCTGCTTTAAGAGGTCCAAATTCATCTGACCAACGCAACATATTAGGCCAGCCTAATTCATAGTGAACTAATCCGGGTTCGATTAAAAGTGTCGCAGCAAATTGACTGTTTTTTAATGCTCGATTAACAAATGGTGGTAAAGGAGGATTGTTTCCAGTAAAACCGTTGGGATTAGAGGATAGTTGTGCTAAAAGACGTTTTTGACGAGGTGCAAGTAAGACAAAACCACTGAACAAAGGTTGAATACCACGATTATTTAAGTAGTAATCATAGTTCGTATTTATCCATCCTCGAACTGCCATGAAGAAAGTTAAATCACTACGGAAGGCAATAACAGCATCGAATAGAAACAGACAGGGTAATTTTTCTTCTTTTCCTTGGTTATATTCTAAAGGACTAGCAGATGCAGATGTTTGCGATAATAATGCTCTTAAAGCGATCGTCCAACGAGGATCTTCTCCTGGTTGTTCTAAATCTACTGACCAGCGATCGCGTTTTGATAAATCTCCTTGAGTTCGAGATAACGATCGTAATGACTGAATTAATTGACGTAAATCATTTGTTTGATCAGCGGCTTTTATACTAGCAATAGTATAACGATAGCCAAATCCTAAACCAACTTCTCGTAAATATAGAGTGATATAAGGAATTTGGAAACTAACTTTACGAACTTCTATATATATAAACCATGCTCTCAACCAAGGTGTTTGTTCATTTTGTCTGACTCTTAAAAAAGAAAAACTCGCCGCGATCGAAGGTAATCCTTGAATTTCTAATGAGCCTTCACCTGAAAAACCTTCTTCCTGTGGTGTTTGAATAAACTCAACTACTCCATTAAGCTTAAATGCTTCTCCTATATTTAAATTTACAGGTAATGTTTTAAAGTAAACCCTCGGAATTAATTTTCCTTTTTCAGGTAAGCCTACTAGTAAAGTATGATAATCTGCTTGATCGTTTTTAGAATCTCCAGGTCCTTGAGCAAATTTAACCTGCCCTGTTAATTCCATCGCACCATCACCACCAAAAACTTCCGCTTGAGGTAAAAATCCGATCGCTCTTAATTCCATTTCAAAGCAACCAAGAACATTAAACGATTTCTTACTCGGTAACTCAATCAAGAATTTGACGTGTTGACTAATAATACTGGCATCACCTGTTAAAGGACATTCAACCAAGTCAATTTTAATAACAGATAAAAGTGCTAATGCTCCATCTTTATCTCCAGGCATAGCAACAAATTGAGCCGAACCTGTTAATGTGAAATATAGATGGTATCTAGCATCATTAACAAATTTTAAACCTAAAGCATCAATGTTAAATTGAAAACGTGTTCCTGTAGAGAATAGCGGTTTTTTCCCTTTTAATTGAGCTGAACCAGACACTAAAGTTAAAGACCCATTTTGTTGAGCAAACTGGAGGGCTATATCGGCTTCCGCTTCACCGACTAAGGCTGGTGGTAAAGCACCCGATCCTTTGAGAGTAAAATTACGTATATTATTATCTTTTATTTCAAAACGGCTGTTACGGAAAGTAAACTTGGTATCTAAACCATTTAATCTAACAGGTTGATTCGTGACTTCTGCCTCTAAACTAATTCCACTCTCGGTGAGGGTAAAGTTTCTTGACTCAAACACAAGAGCTTCTTTACCGATCGACGAATATTCCAATGTCAACACCGAGCCAGGGGCTTGTTGCAGTTGATAATTAAAGTTATCAGTTATAAGAGTAAAAAAGTGGAATTTTCCTTCATTTTCACCCTCGTTAATTCTTGCTCCTGTTAATTTCCAAGTCAGACCTAAATATTCATTTCCTGAAGTGGGTAATTCTTCTTGATCTGAAATAAATTCAATACCCTTACTATGTTCAACTGACAATGCAAAAGTTTCCCAGTTAAATTTAAGTTCTACTTCAGTTGTAAAATTCAAATCAAAAATTTCAACTATCACATCAAAAGGAATAGCTATATTGTTAAATTTATTATCTTGATCGACTTCTGCATTAATAGTTAATTTGCCAGTTGTTCCATCTGCGTCTTTGGGCTTGATTTTGATAAATTGATCTGAGCCTTGCTTGAGAAAAGGAAAATCAAGTTCTTTATTAATTGTTAAATCTATTTTTTCCCAAGAATCTCCGTTGAGCGACACGAAATCAGAACTAGAGGGTTCTTTAAGCTCACTAATATTTGAAAAATCAAAAGATATAAGCGGATTCTCTAATTGTCGGAAAAATTCAGGTAATTGAAATTCATCTAATTGTAAGCTGATTAACACTAAACTAATTTCTTGTTGAGTTATTGCTGAAAGCTTCCATAGTTTCTCTTCAGATGAATTATCATCATTTTGTAGCTCTCTTTCTGTATTTTCATTTCTTGTCCAAGCAAAATTACTCGATGCTGTTAGTTCTTGATTTTCACCTAAAGTTAAGATTAAAGAAAGACGCTCGATGTTTGAATCATTACTCCTAGAATTCAGCAGTAAACTATATGTTAGATTTTCAGGGAATTCTATTTCAAAACTAGATAAAGCAAAAGTTAAACTGTCTGTAACTTCCCAATCTAATCGGATCTCCTGTATTGGCGCACCAAAAAGTATTCTTAATGTCATATCACCGGGAATATTTCCTCCCAGTTGATTTGAATTGGATATCGCACTTTGTAACCAGCGATTGACGTTTTCATCTTCCCATCTAATTGCCAGACAATCCTGATCAAAATAGAAATCTTTAATTTCTAATACTTCATCATTAAATATTGCAGGAGCATCAATTTCTACAAGAATATTTGATGTTTGAATCTCCAAAGATTGATTTATCTCTAATGTCCCTTGAAGACGAATTTCTGCTATTTTTTCACCTGAATCATTCGGATTTTGAAGACTTAATGTCAAAGCAACATCATAAAGCGTTAAAGTTGGCTCTCCATCATCTACATTGAAAGTTGCACTAATTAATATATATTCTTCTACTTGATTCCCAATTAATAAATTGAAACCATTAATACCAAATAGATTAACCGATAGTTGTCCTTCAATAGCCAACCATACCGTGAAAGAAAAATTTAACTCATCATCAAAAAAATTGTCGTAGTCAACAACTATTATTTTTTCTAAGAACTCATTAAACTCAGGACTATTTTCAGGAGGTAAGATACCCACTGGAATTTTTGTTGTACCTAAAAAATCGTTGAGAGTCCCCAAAGCATGAATCATAATTTTATCCTCCTATGGTTAACCTAATGGTCTTTCGTCGGGACGAATAAGCCATACTGTACCTACTAATTTATTATTCCAATCAGAGGGGGTTAGTATGTTGCTAAGAAGTTTTTTGTCAATTTGTTTTTTAATTTTGTCTTTTTTTGCCTTTTTCTCTTCATTTGTTAAACTATCATCCTTGTCTATTTCTTTCGCTTTTTTGTCGAACTCATCTCTAGCTTGTTTTTTTAAAGACAAATATTTTTTAAAATATGCTCTACTAGTTTTTCTTTCCTTGCCATAAGCAATCCATATTTTTAATTGTTTTTCAATATCTTTTTCCGTTATTAATTTAAACTTCCCATAATCTTCTCCATATAAAAAAATCAATTGGTCTCGTAATTCATAAAAAGAAGGTGAAACTAAACAACCATTAGAGCCAGAGCCAGAGGCTCCTCTATTTCCATCATGAAGTCTAATGCCTGTTTTACCTTTTCCTCCATCTACAGGATTTTGATTTGGTGCTGCCTCATCTGGAGTTACTATTGGCTCAAAATAAAAGCGAGCTTTTCTTACACCATCATAATTAGCATTACGGTCTACTACTCGAAAGCAATAGTTTTGAAAATTGCTTCTAGTTGCTGTGACACTGGCAAAGTCATATAACTCATTTCCTTTAATTGATGATAAATATTCTTTTTTTGCTGCATTACGGGAAGTGAAACTACTCCAACGTAATTTTTTATAAACTTTGCCATTATGAATAATAAATAATAGTGCTTCATATTGATCAAAACCTTTTCCTTTATCAGGTTTATCAGGACCTAAATTGTAATTAAGATTAGAAAGTTCTCCATTTATTCCAGCAGGAATATACCAAGCTGATTGGCTTCCATCCAAATTGGGGTTGCCGTCAAGAGTAACAGTTTTTTCTGCTTCATCAATTTTTAATATCCGATAGGTTCGGTTCGGTTTGCTATCTGTATTTCGATCGGATGGAAGATAAATAGTATCAAAACGATTAATTTTTTCTCTTTTTTTGAGTTTTGTAGGTAAATCTTCAAGTTTTATGATCTTTGGTTTAGAGGGATCGGAAATTTTGGCTTTTTGACCTTGTATACGACTGCCAATAGGATCAATGATTACTAATATTGGTCTTAAATTGATACGCCATACAGATGAATCTTCTGTTAAATCAGGACTATCATCTAAAGTAATCGTATTATTTGCAACATCTACTTCTTCAATTCGATATAACTTATTGGTACGTTTTCGATCTTTTTCGAAGAAAATAGTGTCATATAAAAAGCCTTTTTTCTTAGTTTCTTTGACACGACTTAAATCAGGACTTCCATCTAAAGTGACTTTTTTCCCCTCAACTGTTGCTTGTGTTCCATTTAAATCTAGAAAATCAACTGTTTTGTATTTAGGGTCTCCAGGAAGAATTGGAACAGCTCCTTCTTTCCAAGGATCGTCAAAATTAGCGTAAAATTCGACGATCGCTTCGAGTTGAAAAATATTTTGCCAGTCTAAATCGTTAAATTCAAATGGTGGAGCAGTTGAAGTGGCTGGAGCATGACCACTTCTTTTCAAAAGACGATCAAGCCAGAGTTTTTTTTGATTATTTCCCACATCTTCTCGCCATTGCTGTGGAGTTAAATTTCTTTCTCTACGAATATCTTCAAGTACAGTCATCGGATATAAATTCTGCTTTAAAAGAAACAAATCTAGATTAATTGGCCAATCTTCAGGTCTAGAGTCCATAAATTGTATAAATGAATCCACATCCTGCTGACCATCTTCCACAAAATCCCTCATTTCATCATAAATAGAAGCAGGATCAATTGTTCCAAAATCAGTTAAGACTGCAAACCCAATTTGTTTATTTTGTGATACTTTTGCCAGCAAACTACCAGTCTCTACAAGTGGTTCTAGTCTTCCTCTGAGAAATCTAATTAAAACTGCAATTTTTGCGTCTTCTGATAACTCTTCTGATAAATCTATTTCTATTCCAGCCTCTTCCAACAAGTTTTTAAGAATAGATCCAGAAATATATTGTGGTAAAAATTCTTTTAAAGACAAAACTTCCACATCAAAATAGGCAAAACCTATTATGTTTCCTAATCCTTGATTTTTTCGCCTAAAAGAAGGATTCAGTGCAACAAAAGGAGACAAATGTAGATACAAATTAAGTGTTGCTCTTGAAATACTAAGACTATCTGGAGAAAGGGAAATATTATTGTTTCCCAAAAAACTGTCAAATGTTCCTGTTTTTGGAGGACGTAGAGAAAGTTTCCCTGCACAAGCAGTAAATAAATTGCTATTTTCTTGTTTGCTTTCAAGTAAACAAAAGTTTTTGAAAGAATTTTCAAGAAGATTTATTCCATATCCGTGCACAATACTCCATTGCTCATTATATATTGGTGGTTTTTTAACAAACAAATGTAGAGACTTCATGTCTTTTTATGGAAACATTTTGCAAATTCTTGTTAATTATAAATGTTATCTTTTTTGTAGCTATCAAAATATTTATATTTCTTAACGATGCTAGGGTAAGCTCATCCAGGGCAAACGCACTCACGAGGTGACAAAAAGTGTCAGGACTGAGAACAAGATTTGGTCACAATTTTCAACTTTAGGTACAATTGGACTAATTACTGTTCTCTCCCATAGCCTTTTTGACAATGGATTGTCCTCACTGTTGCTCAACTAATACTGTCCTTCTCAGACGCACTACTAATCTCGGCTATTCTCTCGTTCTAACGGATTTTGTGGGTGGCTAATTTTTCAATAGGTCGGCGACCATT
>NZ_JARVCN010000399.1:0-2681 GCF_038442745.1 Crocosphaera sp. Alani8 | reverse complement strand
CTCATTTTTCATCTCTGGAATGGGCTTTTAAATTAATTTGTGAGAAATCCGGGTAACGCACTTAACCATCTAAGATTGATTATGCGATGGGTACACGGTTGGGTTATTCCAGAACAAATTGCTATTGGACAAGCATGGCAAGCATTTAGTGCAGAAGGAAAATTACTCGATGAAAAATTATCAGAAAGGTTTGATCGCTTTGCTAACAGTCTAGTAGAAAATGCCCAAAAGTTAGGCAAATGATCCCTTAAAAAAATATTTATCTGACATCTTGGACAAACTTCAAAATAATCTCAAAAAATCGGGTATGCTCTAGGAGTTAATGGTCATGAAAAGTCCAAGAAATAGCGTTAATTTCTAACTCCTTTAATGGTCATCTTTAAGTAACCAAAAACCACTAAATACCTCTACATCGGGACTAGACTGAATAGCTAGAAAATGTACTCCTTGGGCGTTATTTTTAGTATTATCAAATCCTTGGGCTTCTACAACACTACTTTTATCGGTTAAACTTGCTAGAATCCAACTATCACTTAAACCAGTTTCTAGGGAGAGGATAGGTAGGGGTTTGGGTTGAAACTTGAGAGAAACTAATTCTAACCCAGACATCCAACCAGCTAAAGGTAAGGCGCGCTGAGAAAAGATGATAAAACCAGGAATTTTTGCGTCACGGGGAATATTAGCTAACTCCAGAGGAAACCCCTCTCCAAACTTTATATCCCACTCACTCATGTCTGCAAAGGCCGATGCTTCCAGGCTAACAAATGCCCATTTATCGGACTTATCCCCTCTCACTGCATCCGGTAAAGCGATCGCATTTAGTGGTGGATAAGCGACAGATGCGTTAGCGGCGGCTGCTGTTTCATTATAACCCTCTTGACTGGGGTAAAAGTCTTGGAAACGTTCATCTAACCAATTATTTAGGGTATAGGTGCGACGACTAGGAGTAGCCACCAAACCAGCATCTTCGCAAGCTTTAACAATCATATTATTCATCTGACGACGAAAAAAGCGGATTTTACTGGGTGCTTCTCCTGCTTTCTCGATGGCAGTTTCTATTGCTTCTCTTAGCCAAATCGAGTTTACTGTACTGGGGGGACAAAATTTAGCATAACGAAACCCATCTTCTAACGATCCTTGGCTATCTGTCTGGGTTTCACAAATTAAGACTTCCCATTGTTTCTTTTTATTTTCGTCTAAAATTGGTCGTGAATAAAAATCGAGTTCCCAAACCTTACCCATAATTTACCTTTAATCGTTTAATGGCTAATGGTAATATTTTATCAGATTAACAAACCGTAAAAATATTGATTGTTTCAATTATTAATCAATTTAAACCCCATCTAAACTGAAACCTATTATTTTTATTTTTATCAACCTTTTCTTGTTATATACTAAATATAGGATGATGTATTGCCCACCTTAAGCCTTTAGGATGGTTTAACTATGGAATCTAACGAACCGATGACAAATGAATCCAAAAGTATAAGTATTAGTGACTTAAAATCTTTTACTATTCGTGGATTCTTTGGTTATAAAGATATTGTTCTTCCTCTGGACAAGGAAATTTTAATTCTAAATGCTGAAAATGGGGCAGGTAAAACTAATATTTTAAATATTTTGCATCAAGTTTTAAACTCAGGAATAGATAAGACTAAGTCTTTAAATTGTGATTCTATATGTATTGAATTTGGTAGCAATAAAAAATACGAAGTGGACTTTCCTTATTTTATTGAAATTGAAGTAATTGACTATGCATTAACATAATACAGACACTAATAGAAAAAAGAGGATTTCCTGAAAAGGAAGCAAAAAAGCTTTTAGAATCCATAAAAAACAATAAGGAATCTATACATAAAAAGCTTATAAAATCTATTGTTAAAGCCTCAACAATAACAGATGAAATAAAAAGAAAAACACTAGAAATAAATAAAAGTAAGTCAGACTTAAAAAGAATTAAAAAGCTAGGTTTTAATTCTTTGTATTTTCCTGATTATCGAAGAATAGAAGAAGATTCATCTAACCTTGGATATAAAAATCTTAAACTTCAAGATAAAACAACTGCACTAGATGAAACCATTAAATCATTTGTCAATGTCTGTAATAAATACCTAAATCCAAGCAAACAAATTATTTATAATGAATCAGCAGCAGAAATCTATATTGAACAAACTAGAAATAATGAAAATATAGAATTAAGTAACTTATCTTCTGGGGAAAAACAAATCATTTCTTTATTCTCTAAAGTTTATATAGAAGCTAAAGAGGACTTTATTTTAATTATTGATGAACCTGAATTATCTATATCCGTTGAATGGCAACAAATGCTACTTCCTGATATTATGAAATCGGGGAAATGTAAACGACTTATTGCTGCAACCCATTCTCCTTTTATTTCTAAGAATGAGTTAGAGCCCTACGCTCGATCATTAAACGAATTTGTAACTGAAATTAACACAGATGAATCAGAATAATGATATATCGGTAGATTATTTAAGATAACAAAAAAAATACAGCAAGGATATTTTATGCTCTTAGATAAGCTTTATAAAAATGATCCAAAATTGATGAAAATACTATTTTAGACAACTTATCTAAACAAGCATACACTCCTGATTGTTTAGTAAAATATAGCATTTCCCACAGTTATGAGGTACAGTAACAGCAATGAGCAAACCAGT
>NZ_JARVCN010000398.1:0-2684 GCF_038442745.1 Crocosphaera sp. Alani8 | reverse complement strand
TTTATGAACATGGTTTGGAACTTTGTCTTGTCAGGTGCAAGATGTGAGTTAAGATGGATTCTGGCTGATGAGATATTACTAAGTCGCAGTAGCACCATGTCTTTATACATAGTCTCACTAGGAGATATTTTATCTAAAAATAAATCCCCTAGTTGATTTTTGTCAATTTCAAAATCTAATTGTTTCAAGAACAAATCTCTTTTATTCGGACGACAAGAAATTAAATACCAGTTCATTAATTAAGGTCAAGAAAAAACAAGCAAATCATCTTTTGATTCAATAAATATGTTATACTGTCAAAGTCATCCAAGTCAATTTTTTCTTGATTTCTAGTAGTTCAACAAAGTCAACTATCAAAGTAATCTATCTTAACTGTACTGAAGAAATAGTGACGAAACATTGAACATTGAACATTTTGTTTTCAAGCCGACTTCTAACCGAATAAATGACTAAAACATTACCCATTATCCCAAAAGAAATAGAGCAATTAATTGACAAGAATATATCCATTGCTAACCGAGAGGCCGTTCCAGGTTTTACCATTGATGGAGAAACATCAAAAGATCTCGATGATGCTTTATGGTTACAACCCAACCCATCAGGGGCAGTGATATCAGTCCATATTTCCGATGTATCTGCCATTATTCAACCAGGCTCTTCTTTAGAAGCTCATGCACTCTCACAGGTGGAAACTCGCTATCTCGCCACAAAAAATATACCCATGTTTCCCCATGAACTCTCCGAGGATAATTTATCCCTCTTAGAAGATAAATTACGCTTAACGGTGACAATTCGCATCACCTTGGATGATAACGCTAATATCAAAGAGACTTCCCTTCATCTAACCCATTTAACCAGTCTCAAACGATTTTCTTACACTTCAGCAGATGCTGCTCTTCATGACCCCTCATCACCATTTTTTCAAATGTTACGCTACTGCGAACTATGGGCGCAAAAGTTAGCCTGGAAACGTCAAGATGTTGGTGCGATCGGTTTAAGCAGTGTCGGTGGGGTTAACTTAGACGAAGAGGGACGCATCCTCACCACCCCACTTTATCATTCACAGCAGATCATCCAGGAATTCATGATTTTGGCTAATACAGCAGTGGCGAGTTTAGCGGAAAACCATCGATTACCAATCCTTTACCGTAATCATACTGCTTCTGCGATCGCCCCCAAAAGTCAAGAATTAATCGAAACTTTGACCACACTGGGTTTACCGGAATTGGTGAGACAGAAGTTGCAAAGTTGGTTAAATCCTGCCACCTACTCTCCTGCGGTTATTGGTCACTTTGCTTTAGCTTTATCTGCTTACACCCATTTTACCTCCCCCATTCGTCGAGTAGCTGACTACGTTAATCACCGCATTCTTAAAGCAGTTTTTATTGAGGGACAAGATTCTCCCTACACCCTGGATGAACTAGAAGCAATCGCCAAGCATATTAATAACAAACGCACTGAAGTAAAAGAACAACGAGATGAACATTTTCGTGAGAAACGTCTCAATGAAACAGTGAATATTTTACGAAATAAAGGAAAGATTGAGAATCTTTCAGATAAAGAATTTTCTCAAATCATCAAAGATAGTTTGAGGGTATCCAAATTAGACAAAATTGTACCGGAAGCAATCTCTAGAATCGGAGAAGGTAACATTAAACCGGTGGATTTATACTATCTAATTTTTGGAGACTATAACGATTTAGAGGTGTTAGATTTACTCAAAAACCAGATATTAGATTATCTAGAAGAGAAACAAGTAGAGGCAACTAAAATCATTCAAATAGCCGCGACAACTAACCAAAAAACGGTAGAATACATAGAAAAGACAACCGCATCGGGAAAATTTGCTTTTTGGTCTGTGTTAGAAAGGGAAACCACTGCTGTTCCAGGGATTGCCAGTAACAAACAAGCAGCAAAACATCAGGCTAATTATTTGTTAATAGAAGGGGTGTTAGATCAGAGTTTAGTGCCACTGAGGTTTATTGATGAAGATTCTTTGCAAGATATTAATTCAAAAACACATAAAATTCCTATCGAAACAACGGATGAGTCTATGTCTGATTTAGAAACAGAAGAAATAGACATGGAACTTGTGCCATCAGCAGCCTATCAATCTCCTGTCGGTTATTTACATGAAACTTTACAGCGACTGAAAATGAAACGCCCTGATTATTATTACCATCAGGTAGGGAATGGCTGGCTTTGTCGTTGTCAGATTGAATGGTTAGACGAACCTCTAATTGAAACAGAAGCCATTGAATCTTCCAAAAAAGACGCTAAAACTAATGCTTCGTTAAAGGCGATCATTCACTTAGAAAAATTTGTTGTGGAGGAGTTATCCGATTGAGTTAATGTACAATAATTTAGTTTAACTCACATCTTGCACCAAGAAAAGTTGATATGAGAAGCGATGGCTAAAACCCTTATTTGATAGGGGTTTACATTAGTTCTCTTTCAAAGATAGAGAACAATAATCAAGAACGAATAAAAACCAAACGCACTCTTTATTTTACTCGGGAGCGATCGCGGGGTTTTTCTTCATCACAATATAAATCTAACCAACTTTCCTAAATATCTTTGATAGTTGACATAAAATGCTCTATTGTAGCTAATTTAATAACAGCATTAACCCGAAGCTTCTCAAAAAGTCTGGGGGGACTCGCCGAAAGTTAGGGGACAAAGAT
>NZ_JARVCN010000397.1:0-2705 GCF_038442745.1 Crocosphaera sp. Alani8 | reverse complement strand
ACTATTATCATCATTAGTGCCTTTTTAATGTTCCAAAATTTTCAGTTAGGGTTAAGAGCTTTAATTTTAACCATTGTTGTCGGACAAATTAATGATAATATACTGGCTCCAAAGTTAATGGGAGGAATGACTGGATTAAATCCATTTTGGATTATTATTGCATTATTTATTGGAGGGAAAGTAGCTGGCGTATTAGGATTATTGATTGCTGTTCCTTTAGCCAGTGTTCTTAAAACAAATATAGATATTTTACGTGAGACACCAGAATTGAAAGAGCCAGACAAGGCTTCCGAAGATGGCAAATGAGACTTTGTAAAAATAGTTTAGTCTCCCTTAGAAATAGGGATTATTCACATAATTGTCATGGAATTTCTCCATATATCAAGACTAATTTGTTAAAGACTTCAATGATTAAGTATTTAGGAACTGAAGGAGTTTCGAGCTAAACCAACAAAGTATTGACTCATCATTGATTATGCACAAAAAAAACCTTTTTCGCTTCCTCCCTTCTTTGTTCACATTAGTCCTGTTTGGGCTATCTCTTTGGTCAATTCATCAGTATTTCCACCATTATAGATTCCAAGACTTTGAGCAGAGTTTATCAGCCCTTCCTGTGTCTAATATTCTTGGAGCTATTGCTTTAATGAGTCTCAACTATCTGATTATGACAGGATATGATTATCTGGGGATAATTTATGTTCGTCAGGCTCTTCCTTACTCGAAAACAGCTTTAGTGGGCTTAATCTGCTCTGGGATTAGTAATAATCTGGGTTTCGCTGTATTAAGTAGTGGGATGATTCGTTATCGTTTTTATTCGACTTGGGGGCTGTCCGTCATCGATGTTGCTCAGGTTTCAGGCTTTTGCGATCTAACTTTTTGTTTAGGGATGTTTACAACAGGAGCTATTATCTTTCTCAATCAACCATTAGAGATCCCTGATTTATTACATTTACCTTTTAACTCAGTTCGTCCATTAGGAGAAATCTTTCTCTTAATTATTATCGCTTATTTAGCAGTAACGATTGTCCGTCAAAAGCCCTTCAGGATTGGTAAATGGGAGTTACCTCATCTGAACTTTAGATTAGCTTTAAGTCAGTTAATTATAGCTAGTTTAGATTGGTCATTGGCAGCCACGATTTTTTACTTAATTTTAAGTCCGTCTATTTCTTTATCTTATTCTACTTTTTTTGCCATATATATATTAGCCCGTATTGCCGAATTAGCTAGTAATGTGCCGGGAGGGATTGGCATATTTGAGACAGCCATTCTTCTTTGTTTATCTCAGTTTATTTCTTCTAAAGAATTGTTGGGATTTTTACTAATTTATCGTGGAGTTTATTATTTTATTCCTTTATTTTTCTCGGGTTTATTATTTGGACAATATGAAATAAAACAGATTGTCAAGAAAAAGCGAGGAATTAAACTAAATCAATAATAAAGATTAACATTAGGGAGTTAAGAGAACAAAAACGACAATGAGGGTCACACTTAGCCACCATAAACGTTTCAACCATCTTTGTCGTTGCTTTCGCCGAAGTTTTGAGCTTAAATTTAATTGTAATGGTTACATAGACGAATACTGCTAAGTTATCTGCCCACATCGCCTGGAGACTGGAGTTTGGGGATCAGGGATTAGGGATTGGGATAGTATTCTTTTAACTGAGAAGCCGACTTATTCCCTTGGAGACTTTCAGCCCCCATACCCAACCCCCAATTCCTAATCCCTAAAAGGCTGACAGAGCAAGGGTTCCATCCATAACTTAGCGGCATTCGTTCCATAGACCTTTCTGGGAGCTAACGTCTGAGAATTGATTGTCTTGAGCTTAGTAACCTATTGTTAAAAATTGGCTAACTCATAACTAGACTCAGATGCATCACCGCCTTATCCTGGGGATTCTCCTGGGGATTCTCGAAGGATCTCACGGGATTGGTTTTGACCAAACATGAGGTTGAAATTGCCGGTCGAGAGGGGTTTGGGCAATGTGGTTAGTGTAGTTGTGCATAACCTTAATAGCAATGCCTAAAATCACTTCTAATACCTGCTGTTTACTATATCCGGCTTCTAAAAAAGCTTTGATTTCATTGTCTTCAACCCAGCCTCGCTTTTTGACCATCTGTTGGGTAAAGTGCCGTGGGAGCGACGCAAAAATGTCGCATCGACCAAATCTAGTCCACACAAGGGCTTGACACGGATGGGCGGGGAGCTTTCCTGACCACTGTTACCACAGAGAATGGCCAAGCCCGGACTTTGAAAAAAGGTTTTTTTACCATCCTGTCCATTGGAGAGATAGAAAATACTTTTTAAAACAGCAAAAATTTACCTACATTTATTTTAAAGGTAAGTCATTAATTTACGATTCTTAATTAGTAAAATAGAAAATAAGAAGAATCAAAATTACTCAATAGCTGGATAAATTCGAGCCGTTAAAATTGAATCAACCAATTCAGCCCACCTACCAGCTAACCACTGACAACGTGCGTGTAATATAGCTTCTGCATTATGCCTTATCCAAAACTTACCATTACCTTTCAGTCTTAAGTTGACAGCTTGCCGTATTAAACTTTCAATGGCTCCACTTCCAAGAGGCAGTTTTTTCTCAGATATCAAAGGGTAATTAATTCTGTCATTTTCTTGAAGTTTAACTAAATATTTTATTTCTTTTTCTAAAGCTTTTGTATCAAGTTTATCATCTTTTTTAAAAGCT